>JAAUSF010000129.1 GCA_012033255.1 Cyanobacteria bacterium RU_5_0 | reverse complement strand
TGCCATCGCAAGCTGGGGTGGCTAGTGAAGTGCTAAACTTGCCTCTAGCCGCCAGACTGGTCACGCAGTTTGGGGGTTAGTTCCTTGAGGGTGTTGCTAGCACTCTCTTGGAACGCTTCTGGTTCAGGTTTTTTCAGTTGTGATTACTGAGCCTACAGTAAGGGTGTCACTTTTAGCAAGTCGTTCTTGATACAGGTTTACGCGATCGGGGTGTTGAGGGCGATCGCTCAAGGTTTGAGGCTGACAGTTTGAGGTTTGGGGTGAAATGGTGGCGTTTGGACGCTGAAGTTCCGAGTTCTAAGGTCGATCGTTCCGGTTCCGTACTCGAATGATGATGTTCGCAAGTTCAAATTTACGGTTCTAAAGTCAATGGTTGCTGTTTTGAGCTTGGATTTTGATGTTTGGAGGGAGAAGTTTCGGGCTTGGAGGTTGGAGGATAGGGAAGGAAGGGCGACTATTGGTTTACCGAAGCAAAGCGATAAAACCAGCTTGTTCAAAATGTTTGTCGTATGCCAGGGCTTCTAGAATATTCTGCTGTTGCATGATGCAAAATGAGGCACAGTCTGTGTGACTCCAGGCTTGATCAGGACGCTGGCTGTAGAGGGTGAGGGCTTGTTGGAACAGGTCAGACGTTTGTGGAAGAATCTCAACAGTAGGATTGTCCTGAGCGCTCTGAACCAGAGCAGCAGCGGCTTTCCTGAGGAAATTACCGCGTTTGGCAAAATGATTGAGAACTTCAGTGAACACCATTTCGCTGGTGCAGATTTGTTCTTGCGCTAAAGCAATGCTAAGGTTGATGGCATTTTGGTGCAGTGTGTCTTGAGGACCGAGCAGTGCAATCCAGTATCCGGTATCTGCAAAGATGGTTTTCATTCCTCTATCTTGGACGCACCATAGAGGTAATGATCGTGATTGATTGAGCCATCGTGAGGGAGTTTGTCCCATTCTTCAGCAGGAACTTGAGCTTGAATTTCTTTGACTCGCTCCAGGAGATCTAAAATGCCGCTGGTTTGAGGTTGTGAGGAGGCAGCCGAAGCTGTTGCTTTAGCCTGCTGGCGCTGTTTGACGAACAGGCAAAAGTCGAGAATTTCTTCAACCAGTGCATCGGGGGCTTGTTCAATTTCTTTGATCAATTGTTCTCTATTGGTCATTTTTTATTCTCTTTTCAATGATTATGTAGTTGCCGTTTCAAAGGAGATTAAGGTGTTGCCAACTCGATCGTAGTAAACTTTTACTTCTGCTACTTCTGCCATACAGTTTCTCCTTGCTTTGATTGCATCAGTGGGATAGGTGGTAATCTCTGTAAGGGGCAGCAGGAGCTAGAATCGCAACAATTCATACGTCGCTTCAGCAACGCATAAGTTGCGTTAAAGCTTAGCCGAAACCGTAGCAATTAAGAGTATTTCAGCACACATCATTTTACCTAATACCAATTCTTTTTAAGGTTGCACAGAACAAATGGGGGTCAAGGGGACAAGCCCCCTTGTGGGGACTCCGTCCCCACGCCCCTCTTTCTAGGCAGGTTCATAGAAAATTGGTATAAGTTGCAAAGTTGCTGCTCAATCTTGCCTGTTCAACAGCGCCTTGGTCTGCAAAAATCTGTAAGGATGAACAGTCCTTATCGATTGAGGTAGGTTATGCAGCACCCTATTCATGTGCTAGTTGTGGATGATCATCCGATCGTCAATCAAGGGTTAGTCGCCCTGCTCGAATACGAATCGGATATCACTGTGGTTGGGCAAGCCTATAACGGACGTGAGGCGATCGAGCTATTCCGACAGCATCAGCCAGATGTGACGCTAATGGATTTGCGGATGCCTGAAATGGGAGGAGTAGAAGCGATTACTACTATCTGCGCCGAATTCAGCAATCCTCAGATTATTGTATTGACAACTTATAACGGGGATGAAGATATTTATCGGGGGCTGCGGGCTGGTGCAAAAGGCTATTTGCTCAAAGATGCTAATCCTGATGAACTCCTGGCTGCAATTCATATGGTTCACAAGGGTAAACAATATATTTCTTTAGAAGTAGGAATCAAACTCGCACAGCGAATGAGTAGCCCAGAACTGAGTGAACGCGAACTGGAAGTGATTCGTTTAATTGTTAAAGGCAAGACTAATCCCGAAATCAGTGCTGTTTTAAGCATTACCGAAGGCACAGTCAGGTTTCACATCAATAACATTTTGGGTAAGCTGAACGTGAACGATCGAACCCAAGCTGTGATCACGGCACTAAACCGAGGCATTGTCAGTTTATAGTCTCAAGTGATACAACTAACGGTGCATCAGGGTGAGGCAGAATAGGCTCATGAGACGGGTAACAATGGCTTTGAACCTATGCATATCCGACACGATATTGTTGAACTTTTCTCAACATTTGTACAATTTGAGTCTGGGTATTTCAGCACTTGGGTGACAGATGCTCAACTCCGTCGTACTATGCAGCGTTGCTTGAATAGCTTGCCTGAAGCACCAATCTCCGAATCTTTTTGGGTCGTTTATTGGTACAAACTTTGGCAAACCTCATCTCACCCTACCGCGAACCTGCACTTGGCAGCCTACTTACAAGAGCCTTGTTACTGGGCGGCTCAACAAACCGTTAAAAAATTTACTAGTCCTCAACATACATTACCTGATTATTTTCAGATCGCGATCGCCGAAATGAGTACCGTTCTCAGGCGATTTAACCCTGACAAAGGTGCAAACCTGAAATCCTATGCAGAAATGGCATTCTCAAGCTTGCTAAGAGACATGCTACGTCAACGACAAGAAATTGATTTGTGTACACCCTGGACGTTGTTACGCAAGGTTAGCAAAAAGCGATTCGTTGAATCATTGCAGTCCGCTGGACTATCGGCTTCAATCACGGCTGACTATCAATTCGCCTGGAATTGCTTCAAAAATCTTTACGTTCCTACGACAACAATTGGCAAACTGTCAAAACCGGATCGATCGCTCTGGGAAGCAGTTGCAAATCTTTATAATACCGAACGCCGGAAACCATTGCCGCCTTCCAGTCCACCCTGTAGTGCAGAAACCATGGAGCAGTGGCTAACTGATTGTGCAACCTGGATCAAGGCTTATCTCTATCCATCGATCGTCTCTCTCAATGCTCTTAAAGCAGGTCAAGATGGGGGGGAAGAGCAAGATGATCTGTCAGTTCCTTTTTCCGAGTCGTTATTGATGGAGATGATTGCTCAAGAGGATATGCAAATTCGTCAAACTATGCAATTACAAATTCATGCCGTATTAATTGCTACCTTGGAGAAACTTGCTCCTCAATCTCAGGAAATTATGCGGCTCTATTACGAGCAACGATGGACTCAGCAGCAAATCGGTCAGCAGTTGCAAATGGGTCAGGCGACGGTTGTACGTCGATTGCAGAAGATGCAGGAATTGCTGCTGATAGCATTGGTGCAATGGAGTCAGGAGAAAGTGAATATTCCTCCAAATCCAACCTTAATAAAAGATATGAGTACAGCTTTGAAAGAGTGGCTACAGGTTCGCTATCCTGAACGCTGATTTCACTTCTGTCATAAGGGCTGTCGCAGGAGCGGGAATGATGTTTGCATTTATTGATCCAACCGAGTGGTGGTTAGAGGTATCACCCATAGCACGAGTAGCGGCTTGGCAAGAAAGCCAGTCTAGAGCAACACCGGGTAGTCATTGGAATGCCTACCTCAATCGCCTTTGTCAGGACGTTGTTTTAGTTTGGATACAAGCAGAGTATGCGCTAGAGGCAGCAGTCTGGAACTCGCCTGTCCAACTGACAAGTTGTGAGGGGGTGAATGGAACAGTGATTGCGATCGGTTCCACCCGAATGGCTCTGATTCCTTCAGAGGCGATCGATGCGGCGGAATTAGAAGTGCCTCAGGAGTGGGTAGATACTCCCGATTGGATCGCAGATTATTATCTGGCGGTGCAGGTCAACGTGGATGATCTACCAGATGATCTACCAGAGCATTCTTCAGAGCATTCTTCAGAGCATTCCTCAAACCAGTGGATTCGAGTGTGGGGCTACACGACGCATGACGAACTCAAAACCAGGGGACGCTATGATCCAGACGATCGCACCTATTCTCTGGATGCAGCCGATTTAACGAGAGACATGAATGCCTTTGGGGTGACGCTTCAGCTTTGTCCAGAGGCACAAACAAGAGCCGTCATTGCTCCTCTGCCAGAAGTTACCACTGCCCAAAATGCTCGATCGACTAGGAGATTAGTGCATCTGAGCCGGTGGTTTCAGCAGCAGGTTGAGGCGGGTTGGCAAACTGTGGAAATGTTGGTTAACAGGGATATCGCGTTCAGTTATCGATCGATTCTCAGAGACTACGAGGTTGAGGTCATCCAGGGAAAATTAATTGAGTTGGCATTTCAAGCGGAGCCTCAAGCCGTGGTATTACTGGTGGGCTTAAGTATGGAAGCAGATGGGCGAGTGGTAGTTGTAATACAACTTCATCCTACTGAGGAACAATTCTTTGTACCTCCCAATCTAGTCTTAGTGATGCTCTCAGACACCGGACAACCGCTTCATTCTGTTCAAGCAATGGCACAGGATAATTACATTCAGTTGAATCGATTTCGCTGTCCTCCAGGAACTCGTTTTAGTATCCAGATTGAACTGGGTGATGACCGCATTACGGAAGACTTCATCGTGTGAATTGTCATTAAAAAACTACCGGAGAAGCAATGAGTCGATTAGTGGTTCTCAAACTGGGAACGGGCAATTGGCAACAAGGATTTCCCATCGTGATCGTGCAGTTATGGGAAGCCAATCGCACCACCTCCATGCAATGGACTGGTAGTCTGCCCGCTGCTCCCAAATTAGCAGAACTATATCAACAGTGGCGATCGCTCTATGTTGCTCTGTATCACCGATTAAACGGGTCGCGCTTGTCTGCTCATGCGGCGATCGAGTTTGAGGATGGCGGCATCACGAATGTTTCTGAGAAAGCCTTCCACGACCTGAGTCAGCCACTCAAGCACCAGCTTGATAGTTGGTTAGATGCTGATTCGTTTAGGAAAATCGATCGGCAACTGCGGGTAAGGTTCCTACCTTCTGAAGAAATTCGAGTGATTGTTGAAACTGAAAACTGTCAGTTACGGCGGTTTCCCTGGCATCTCTGGAGTTTCTTTGACGATTATCCCTATGCAGAAGTGGCGTTAAGCACTCCAGAATTTGGACGGGTGGAGACCGTTCACCGAGTGCCGATCGGACGAGTGAGGATTTTAGCCATTTTGGGAAATAGCCAGGGCATTGATGTGCAGCACGATCGCGCTGTCCTTGAACAGTTGCCCACCGCAGAAACCATTTTCTTAGTTGAACCTCAGCGTCAAGAACTCGATCAGTGGCTTTGGGATGAGCAAGGCTGGGATATCTTGTTTTTTGCTGGACACAGCATCAGTCAAGCCGACGGAGCAACGGGCGAGATCTGGATTAATCCAACCGATCGCTTAACGGTTGTTCAGCTAAAAAATGCCTTGAAAGCGGCGATCGTGCGTGGCTTGAAGCTTGCCATTTTCAATTCTTGCGATGGGTTAGGCTTGGCGCGAGAAATGGCAGATTTGAACATTCCTCAACTCGTGGTGATGCGCGAACCCGTGCCCGATCGCGTCGCACAAGAATTTTTGAAACACTGGCTGACGGCATTTGCCAACGGCAAGTCTTTTTATCAATCTGTTCGCGAAGCGAGAGAAAAACTTCAGGGATTAGAAGATCACTTTCTCTGTGCCTCCTGGTTGCCAGTGATTTGCCAAAATCCGGCAGAAACTCCCCCTAACTGGCAAAACTTGTTAGGAGAAGCGGCAGATGACATCAGTGAACCGCTCGTGAAGCCTGTAGACGAAGCGATTCAGGCGGCTCCTGTGGGTCAAAACTCTCGTGGCGATCGTCCCCCTCGCTCAGGTTGGTGCAAACTCCGAATTGGACTGCTGACAGGGGCGATCGTTACCAGTGTAGTGATGGGAGTGCGATTTCTGGGTATCCTCCAAGCTTGGGAACTGACAGCATTTGATCATCTGATGCGGATGCGTCCCCCAGAAATCATCGATCCCCGAATTCTAGTTGTAGAAGTCACTCAGCAAGATACAAAACAGTATGGCTATCCACTGGAGGATGCTAAGCTAGCCGAGCTAATTGGAAAACTGGAAGCCTATCAGCCAACGGCGATCGGACTGGATATGCATCGAGCTATGCCACGGGGCGAGGGACGAGCAGAATTTATCAATCAGTTTCAACAGCATCAAAACCTCTTCATTGTCTGCTCCTTTGGAAGGGCAGATCAAAATGCACCTCCGCCTGAATTTTCAGAAGAACAACGGATTGGTCAAGTTGGCTTCAGTGACTTGGTTTTGGAAGGGACTAACTCCAGTGAGGCGATGCGGGATGACCTATTGGATGTCGGACAGTTTGGGGCACAAGGAGATATGGTTCGTCGGCAGTTGTTATCCTACGATCCAACGCTTGTGGCGACTCCTTCTCCCTGTATCACGCCCTACAGCCTTAGTTTTCAACTGGCATTCCGATTTTTCTCGCAGACAGGGATTCAACCGATCGCTGTAAACGCTGATCAAGACTGGCAGTTCGGTACTGTTACTTTCAGGAAATTGCCTGCTCGGTTTGCAGGCTATCAACAACTGGATGGCTTGAACAGCCAAATTCTGATTAACTATCGCACTGATTTACCGGGTGCGCGAGTCATGCTCGAAGACATATTGCAAGGTTGGAACGATCGCAACTTACGCAACCTGGTTGAAAATCGGATCGTCCTAATCGGTACGACGGCTCCTACTGCCAAAGATAGCTTTGACACGCTCTATGGCGAAATGCCAGGAGTTTGGATTCATGCTCATATGCTCAGTCAGATGCTCAGTGCCGTGATGGACGATCGACCGTTAATCTGGGCGTTACCGCAGTGGGGAGAGTTTCAGTGGGGCGACCTGCTGTGGATATTAGTCTGGTCTTCTGTTGGTGGAGTACTGGCTTGGCGATTGCGATCGTGGCTGTGGCTGGGATTAGCGAATGCGATCGCCACTGTACTCCTGCATCAACTTTGCCTGATCATCCTGACTCAGGGTGGATGGATGCCACTCGTTCCATCTTTATTGGTGCTGTGGGTAACGAGTGGCGTTGCTCGTGCAGCTATGACTTCAGACGTTAGGAGGCAATCATGATTCTGCCTATTCGAGTGAAATCGTTATTTATAGCTATAGTCATATTGGTTAGGACATTTTTGTGGGGCGGCTCCGCCGCCCCACAAAAATGTCCATGTCCTAACCTAACTGACTACAGCTATAGAAAACCGTTATTTAGAAAACCACTACACAATCGATCGTTCATCAGCTTTGCTCTGACGATCGGATTAATAGGCAGTTGGTATCCATCTGGGTTAGCGCAAACTGAATCGCATCTTTTGGTAAGCGAGCTTCCACCTCTCCCCCCACGAACCCCTCCCCCGAATCAAACCCGCTCAGGAGGATCACTCAATGGAGGTGGTACCTGCCGGGAGAGCGATGAACCGCTGATTGCCCTCGCGCCTGAAGTGAACCCAGTTCTGACCACCTCTGAACATCCCACCTTTTTGTTCTACGTACCCTATCCGTCAGAGCAAGTGGCGTATGGAGAGTTCACCGTGAATCAGACAAATGCTGATCTAGATGAAGTGGCTCATCTCTACCAGGCTCGGTTCACCCTACCGGAAACCCCCGGAATCGTCAGTATTCGCCTGCCCTTAGAATCCGCACTGCAAGAAGATACATATTACCACTGGTATTTCAAGATCTACTGTGGCAGCCCTGCGACGGACTCTGCCCTCTCCTCTGATGATTCAGATTTATCAGATCTCGATGTCAATGGTTGGGTGATCCGAGTCCCTCTCACCCCTGATCTCGAACAGCAGATCAACGCCGCCACTCCAGATATTTGGTACGATTCACTGGCACAACTGGCAGAGCAGTTGCAGCTATCCCCCCAGGATCAAGTACTGGGCGATCGTTGGCGTAGTTTATTGGAAACGATCGGCTTAGAGGAGCTAGCGCAAGAGCCACTGGTGGGTGAAATACGTTGATAATTAAAGCCTATCTGGATGAGCATGGCATTTAGTGCCGGAAGCAACCCCAAAATTTGGGTTGTAAGCTCAGGCGAGATGCTGGCGGTAGTGAGGCAATCGCCTGATACCCTTGAGGACTGGAGAAATGCGAGCGCCCCTTAAAGTCATGCCAAACTGCGATCGCCCATACTATAGCTGTAGTCAGTTAGGTTAGGACATGGACATTTTTGTGGGGCGGCTCCGCCGCCCCACAAAAATGTCCTAACCAATATGACTATGGCTATATCAGCTAACCCTACGCCACCCCAAACCCGGTATACTCACGGGCATAGGGCGCTTGAAAACCCAGGATGATATCTTCTTTTGCCACCCCCATTGCCACTAACTCATGGGCAACTCGCAGTTCTGTAGCGTTGTGTTGTACCCAAATCTTGTCCTCTTTGATATCCAGATGCAGGACACATCCATGCACTCGACGATATCCATCCCATCCTACATCTACGACCTGATAGTGATCCCGTTGGGTGTCAAAGACAAGTTGTGACTCAATCTCACCATTGGCAACAGGAGTCTTCACATACTCTGTCAACAGCGATTGAATAACCTGACGATACTGCTCTAGCTTATCCATTGCACAATCACCTCTTTTACAGGGTCATAAATGATTCGGTGAATCTGGTATCGTTCAACCGAAATTTGCAAAAACTCTCTTTGGAAGAAGGCTTCATGCACCGCAACAGGAACTGCCAGATAGAGGATGCGATCGGGGTCACTCAGTTCCAGAGCAAGTCGATTTGGTATCATTTGGTCAAACGGGTTCGAGAACTGATGTCCATGCTCGCTCTGCCCAAACCTGACAAACAGCAGCATATCCGAACGCTGTTGGCGCTACTTATGGCGAGGGCAAACGGAGGCAGCCTTGTGCTATCTGAACACCCACATTGACACTCGTCGGGCCGATAAGTTGGCGGAGTTAAGCGGCTACCTGGAGAAACATCAAAGCGAAATTGTCAATTACGAACAACGACACAAGGTGGGCAAGTCGATTTGCAGTGGTCGCATGGAAAAGGCAGTAGACTCAGTGATTGGACAACGACAGAAACGCAAAGGCAGCAGTTGGAGACCTTTAGGCAGTAGAGCCTTAGCCGTTCTTAAAGTAGTCGAACTTAATGGACTCTGGCAGCAAACTTGGTTCCCGGAGCAAGCCAACTGAATCATGGGAAAATTTACAGGTGGAAATTTTTCATAGGCGGCTCTTCAAAAATTACCTTTCGAGATCGATCAAAATCCCGAAAAGCTCATATTTTCTGGGAGATGCGGATGAAAGGACTTGAACCTTCACTCCGTGAGGAACTAGAACCTAAATCTAGCGCGTCTACCAATTCCGCCACATCCGCATGAGTTGCGCTTACTCATAATAGCAGACAGAAAGAAGAGATGGCTTTTGTCATTCGTCCTTTGTCATTTGCGAGTAATCTAGTGACCAATGACCCATGACCCATACCAATGACTAAACCTCGTGGCGCGATCGCCGCCGGACACCCTAAAACGGCTGAAGCTGGAATCGAGATGCTGCGCTTGGGCGGAAATGCTTTTGATGCGGCTGTAGCGGCTGTATTAGCATCCTGTGTTGCTGAACCCATGCTCTCTTCACTGGCTGGAGGCGGCTTCCTGCTCGCCCATACTCAAGACGATCACACAATCCTGTTCGATTTCTTCACTCAGACACCACGCCAGAAAAAAATTGAACCGATCGACTTCTATCCAGTGGATGTTAATTTCGGCAGCGTCATCCAGCAGTTTCATATTGGCTTGGGATCGATGGCAGTACCAGGAACGATCGGCGGGATGTGCCATGTTCATGCCAGGCTCGGTCGATTGCCCTTCTCAGTCGTGGCGGAACCGGCGATTCACTATGCCAGAACAGGGGTAGAAGTCAACAATTTTCAGGCATACTGCTTCAAGATTCTCACCCCTATCCTATTGGCATCCGAAGCAGCGCGTAAAATCTATGCTCCTAATGGAATTTCGCCTCAGTCGGGTGAACAATTGAGATTGCCAGAACTTGCTGACACCCTGACTTATTTAGCCGCTAAAGGGACAAACGAATTCTATAAGGGCGATATTGCTCATCAACTGGTCAACGATTGTCAAGCCCAGGGAGGCTATCTAACTCTGGCAGATCTAGAAAACTATCAGGTGATAGAACGTCAGCCGTTAGCCATGCCTTATCGAGGAAATATCGTCCTGACGAATCCTCCTCCCAGTTCCGGCGGGATACTCATCGCTTTTGCATTAGCCTTGTTATCCAAAGTCGATTTAGCGCAAATAGAGTTTGGCACCGCCGAACATTTATGCATCCTGGGTAACGTGATGCGCCTGACTAACCTCGCCCGCAAAGATGGCTACGATAGTTATGCAACAGATATTGCTGAGCGGTTCCTGGCACCTGAATTTTTGGCAGAGTACGATCGCCATTTTTCCTTCGTCAATACACCCGTCAACAAATGGGGCAGCACCACGCACATTAGCGTGATCGATCGCGAAGGCAATGCCGCCAGTGTCACCACCTCTAACGGCGAAGGATCGTCGTATATCATCCCCGGAACTGGCGTAATGATCAACAATATGCTAGGCGAAGCAGACCTACATCCGCATGGCTTTCATCAATGGCAGGAAAACGTGCGAATCTCTTCGATGATGGCTCCTACCCTCATCCTCGATCGCCATCATCAACTGGAAATCGTGCTTGGCTCAGGCGGCTCAAACCGAATTAGAACGGCAATTTTGCAAGTCATCTCTAATCTGCTTGACTTCAAAATGCCTGTCGATTTAGCTGTCGGCAGTCCTAGAGTTCATTGGGAAGACGAAGTGTTTAACATTGAACCAGGACTGGAACGACTCACGATCGCTCGCTCCGTCTTCCCCTTCAATGGACAGATTGAACTGTGGGAACAGCAAAATATGTTTTTTGGGGGAGTTCATGCTGTCACTCAAAACAGCAACAGAGAACTCGCTGGAGCAGGCGATCGACGGCGAGGAGGGGCGATCGGGGTTTTGAAGGGAGGGGATAGAGAGCAGGGATGAAAGTAGGGAAAGGGTTGCCTCAAATAGGGAACGCTTATGTTCGATGGGTTGGGCGGCTGATCGGTGTGTTGCTCCTGATCCATTGGATAGCGGCGCTCGTTGCGGAAGGACTGTGGTTTCAGGAGGTAGATTATTTTCAGGTTTTTACTACTCGGCTACTCACTCAAAGTGGACTTGGGCTGATGATCTTCGGGATGAGTGTGAGCTTGTTGTGGGGAAATCTGAAACTTGCTCAACGCTACGCCTGGTTAAAGCCACCCTCTGGAAGCGATCGCCTCATTCTGCCTGGGCGCATGGGGCTACTATGGCTTTTACCGTTGATCCTCCTGTTGAGCCTGACGATCAGCATCGTCTTGCTCTATCACGGGCAGATTGCGGCTAGTCATTGGCAGCCTACCTTTAGCCTCTACACCGTCTCAACCCCGATTCCTATCCGATTTCGTCCTCAAGTGATTTGGCAATTAATCCAGACCTGGGGAACCCAGCTTTGGCAGCCTGCTCTAGTTGGAGGAGTAGCCGTTGCCCTGCTGATCTATCCACAGATTTTACTGAGAGTGAGCGCCCTCGTGATCAGCCTCAGTTTCGGTATTATTCTCTCAGAGCATTGGACACAAGTCCTGTTGTCACTCAATCCAACGTCTTTCAATCAACTCGATCCCCTATTTCAGCGAGACATCAGCTTTTACATCTTCACTCTACCGCTCTGGGAATTATTCGAGTTTTGGTTAATTGGGTTATCCGCCTTGATGTTTCTCTCCGTTTCCCTGAGTTATCTCCTTTCTGGAGGCAGCCTCAGCCAAGGATATTTCCCTGGATTTTCCGCTTCTCAGCAGCGTCATCTATACAGCCTAGGCGGCTTTGTGATGCTCACCGTAGCGTTGAACTATTGGCTCGATCGCTTCAACCTCCTCTACTCCCCTGAAGGAATCGCCTACGGAGCCAGCTACACTAGCGTCACCACCGAATTACCCGCCTATAACGCCCTCAGCCTCTTGGCATTCTTGATCGCCCTCTACCTAATTTGCCGTACCCTCTTCTGGGACATTGAGCGAGGAACAGGAGGGACACAAGAAACAAAGAAGACCCAGCAGAAAGAACCTCCCATTCCCTCATCCCCCATTCCCTCCCTTCGCCTCATCGGGTTATATACCCTAGCGGCTATCCTCGCAGGCTGGGCATTACCGTTAGCCGTGCAACGGCTGATTGTGCAACCGAATGAACTTCAGCTTGAACAACCTTACATTCAACATGCGATCGCCTTGACTCGCGAAGCCTTCAACCTGAGTCGAATTGATGTGGAGACATTTGATCCGTTGAATAACCTCACGTATGAGGATTTGCAACGAAATGATCTCACGATTGACAACGTTCGCCTGTGGGATAAACGACCGCTTCTAGAAACAAACCGTCAACTTCAGCGAATTCGCCTCTACTACGAATTTCCGGATGCCGATATCGATCGCTACACCCTTTCACAAGCAGGCAACACTACTCAACAACAGGTGCTTATTGCCGCACGAGAACTGGATTACAGTGATGTCCCCTCCGTTGCCCAAACCTGGATTAACCAACACTTGATATACACTCACGGCTACGGGTTCACAATCAGCCCTGTGAATATCGCAGGGGAAGGCGGTGTACCCGATTATTTGGTCGAGGGCATTGAACCGATCGCGGCTTCCTCTCTAGTCGGCGACAGCATCCCGATCGGCAAACCTCGGATCTACTACGGAGAAATCACCGACACCTACATCATGACTCAAACGCGAGTCAAGGAACTCGACTATCCGAGCGGGAGCGATAATGTTTACAACATTTACGAAGGTCGAGGTGGCGTTCATATTGGCACGTTCTGGCAGCGATTGCTCTTCGCAAACCATTTAGGCGATTGGCGAATGCTGCTCACAGATGACTTCACGCCCCAAACCAAATTGCTCTTCCGCCGCACGATCAACAGCCGCGTTAGAGCGATCGCCCCTTTCCTGCGATTTGATAGCGATCCCTACCTCGTGGTGGCTAATACTGGCGATAAAACCTGGGAACGAGGCTATATGAGAGATGAAACCCAATCTACTGCTTCATCTCAACCTGACGACAGCTACCTTTACTGGATGATGGATGCTTACACGATTAGCGATCGCTTCCCCTACTCCGATCCGACAACAAATGACTTCAACTACATTCGCAACTCTGTCAAAGTCGTAGTAGATGCCTATCACGGCTCCGTAAATTTCTATGTAGCGGATGAAAGTGATCCAATCATTCGCACCTGGGAGCGGTTTTTTCCAGGAATGTTTCAACCGTTGAGCCGGATGCCTGAAACACTTCGGAGCCATATTCGCTATCCGCAAGATTTGTATCGTGTCCAGTCTGAGCAATTGATGACTTATCACATGACTGATCCAGTCGTGTTTTACAACCGAGAAGACCAATGGAGAGCGCCAAACGAAATCTATGGCGATCAACCACAATTGGTTAAGCCATATTACCTGATTATGAAACTTCCCACTGACAGCAACGAAGAATTCGTTTTGCTGCGCCCCTTTACGCCGATCGAACGCACCAATTTAGTCGCCTGGTTAGCGGCTCGATCGGATGGAACTCAATATGGCAGGATGCTTCTATACATCTTTCCTAAACAAAAATTTATTTATGGTCCAGAACAGTTAGAAGCTCGGATTAACCAAGATCCCGTGATTTCGCAGCAAATTTCATTATGGAATCGACGGGGTTCCAGAGCCATTCAAGGCAATTTGTTGGTCATTCCGATCGACCAATCTCTCCTCTACATCGAACCACTCTACTTAGAAGCCGAGCAAAACCGACTGCCGATTCTGGCACGGGTGATTGTCGTCTATGGCAACCGCATTGCAATGGCAGAAACGCTAGAAAGCGCATTAACCGCTATCTTTCAACCTGCACCTGCGGATACCCCAATTATTCGCTCTGTGGAAGAAGATGTACTCCCAGAATAGGGACATGGCATGTTCAGAAATATTGAAGGAGTTGAGAATGGGTCAGCGAGGATTATAGAGCGGATCATCCCAACCAAAGACATCGCTTTGTCCATCCCCTTTAGAGTTTTCCTGCGAATCTTGTCCTAATGGTTGCAGAGGATTAGCAGATACTCGATAGGGATAGGCTGAGGCACGCCGAGACGAGGAGGAAGCCTTGGATGGCTTAGTATCCAAAGTGGGTTTGCCCTGAGAGGCGTGATTGATCGCCTGTTCGACCGCAGTGGGCAACGTTTCCCAATCGATTTTGTCATTTCGCAGCACCCGTCGCATCTGGTGTAGTACTTCTCGCAACGGAGTAGACTGCTGAGATTGCAGAGGAGCATGAGTCCGAAGGGGATCTCGACGGATCGCAGCGATCGCCCGATGGACGGCTTGCGTAATTTGAGAGCCAAATTTTGACTTGCCTCGCTCAAGCTGATAGCTCAACCCCTTCTCACTAGTTGCATAAAGGGCTGGCAGTTGATTTAGCGCATATGCCACTAACTCAATCGGGTTTACATAGGAAGCAACCTTCGGTGGAAGGGCTTTATACTGCCGTGTCACCTCTTCCTCAACCAACACTTCCATCGCATTTCGGTAGATTCCCATCCCTGCTTCCTCCCATGCACCTGTGAAATCGGGATTTTTACGATACTTACGCACCTAAGTATAACTTTTAACAATGATAGAAGGTATTCCCTTAGCCGTAAAGCGATCGTCCCGGAAGGCGATCATTGTTTGTATTTCCAGTCTGCGTTTTCAGTGAAGTTTACCCTGAGCGAACAAAAATGTGAACCGTAACCTCATCGCAAGGCAAAACGGCGAACCGCGAACAGGCTGCCCATCAACCCGACAGACCCTCCTAACCCAAGCAAGGCAAGGGGCAAAAGCACGGATTCTCGTAAGGTTAGTTGCATCTCGTCAGCAAGGAATTGAATTAATTCAGGCTGTTGGGAGAGCAAACTTCCCAAGAATTGCTGAAATCCTATGAGTAGTCCCCAAGCCACGATCGCTCCCACGGTTCCGAGCGTTAGCCCTTGCAAAATAAGGGTAAATAAATCCAGGTGGTCGTTGCCCCGACTAATTGCATGACCTCAATTTCACGACGACGTGCCATCACAATCAGACGGATAGTGGTAGTGATGACCGCGATCGCCGTTAAGGTCAGCAGTGCCGTCACGCCCAAACTCACCCAATTCAAGCCTTCATTTAATTGGGCAATACGCTGAACCGCCTCATCCACATATTGCACCTCATCCACCCCTTGTAGTTGCTTTAGTTTTTCTGCCAAGGACGGAACATCTTCAGACTGTTTCGCCTTCACTTTGATTTCATCAACCAATGGATTGCCGTTTAGTTGCTCTGTCGCACCAGTAATATCCGATAGCCCCATGTCATACACAAGAGTTGCCCAAGCCTCCTCTTTGGCGATCGTTGTCACTTCAACGGCTTCTGGCATCGCTTGCACCAGAGGCTCTATGTCTCTAGCCTGCACTCCCGTACTGAGATAAACAGATACTTCGAGTTGACTGCCAAACTGATTCAGCAGTTTATCTAGCTGCCAAGAGGCTTGCAGACTGGTACCAAACAGAAACAACAGCACTGTAACTGTACTGACGGCTGCCCAGTTCATCCAGCCCCCCCGCTTTAGTCCTAGCAAGGTTTCTCTTAACAGATAGTCTGATTTGGTCAAGAGTCGCAGCACAGCTTAATATCCCTCACTCGTATGTAATAGTCGGCTGAGTGTTTATCGATCGCTATGATATTTTGCTTGCGTAGAAACTGTGAGAAATTTAAGATATCTTAGAAGCTTTCAACCAAATAGGCTGAGGTGCAAGCTTTGTGATAATTGCTCAATAAAGGTCAATCCGGCAACTGGATTACCGACAACACTATCTAACGCCGGACTATAGAACCCATTTGAGATCTCAGGAAACGGCTGAAAGTCGCTTCAGCATTAGCCTGACGAAGCAAAGATCGATTTGGGTCTTGGCATGGGATAAGGTGCGCTCAAAGTTCTTCACCAAACTTTT
>JAAUSF010000021.1 GCA_012033255.1 Cyanobacteria bacterium RU_5_0 | reverse complement strand
AGGTGTAAAGATTGCAGTTACACTGGGCAGTTGAGGGCTTTGATGATTCTCTCACAACCGGATACCGCTGAGGGGACTAACCTAAACTCACCACACTTACGCATTCCTGTCAATGCGTAAGTCCTATGCTGCTCTCTAATTCACTAAAATCTCATCGTCCAGTGAGGTTCGTAGAAATAAAATGCAGCCACCCTGAGTTTCTGGCTGATGCACTGTATCGGCATTAGAGACGATTCGATCGCCCCTCCGATACACTTGACCGTCAAGCACCAAATCCCCGTCAAGCACTACGATCTCTTCTCCTGTAACATGGCGATGGATAGGAAATTTGGCTGCCCCGATCGCCTGAACGAAGTAATGCACCTCCCGCGTCTCTGGATCTACATACAGCCGACCGAACTTCACACCCGGAGCCAACGGATAGGATTTCCAAACGACTTGCTCAGATTGAATCAGCAGATCTGAAACCAAACGCTCAGCGATATCAGGACTTGAGGAAGTAGATTCGGTTGAAATGCGCTGAAACAGTCGATCTTTCAGGTCAACCGACATAGAAACTACAGGTACACTATAAAAGATCGCTGCAACAGTAGATTGAAAAGCAGCCAGTTCAGTGTCCAGTTCTGGCAGATCTACAAGATGGTCGTCTACCCAAGACTGTTTCAACTCGTCTAGAGTATTCAATGCATAGAGGGCAGCAAGTTCTAGTAACTCTTGACGTTCCATTGCACTTTATCTATCTATGCCATATTCTAGCCTGCTCAACCGAAATCCTTCCTCTTGCGCGTGGATCTTGACATCCAGTAGGGCAACCTCAAAAATTTTGCGTTTTGACCAATCCAAATCCTGATCGCGCCTGTATCAGTGAATAGAATCCCTAATGAACTTCCAGATACCGATAGTCGTTCCTAAATTCTAGGAGTCCTATCGGTTTTTATATTTTAAATTTAAACTCTTTTTCTCTTTATGTAGCAAATTTGGCAGAAATTATTGATATTTACATGGGCTTTCAAAGGCGATCGAATGTAGCCCAAACCTCTTTTTCCGCTTCCCTAGTTCTTCTCGATCGATCGTTAATCTAAAAACCATAGAGAGCTAAGAAGCCAATTCTAAGGAGAAACAATGAAATTGATTTATCGCGCTCAAATCATCGAATATAATCCCGCTCTCGCAAATCAAGATTACAGACCTCACGCGATTAATTGGCGTTATCAAGTATCAGGCGAATCATGCAATAGTGTTGATTATTCTGTTCTGCCCCATCATAAAGTTCGTGCCCTGAATTGGCGCTTTCAGCCTGTTTAATGTCTCATTTATATTCCAGCTAGGCTCTGCATAGATTTCGCATAATTTCACGTAAATAATCCTTTCATCCTGACAAGAGGAACTCTCATGAAACTCTCATATCGTGGTATCGAATATAAAGCTAATTCATCTTTTGTTGCAGAAAATGTAGGCGAAGTCGTTGGTAAATATCGCGGTACTCATGTAAAACTTGGCATATCGAACTCAACAGAAGCGTCTCGATCTGTAAAGCTACTTTACCGTGGTACATCTTATACAAAGTTATCTTAGGGCAACTTGTGCCACGGATCTCCATAGATTTTTGTCAATCATGGCTATTAATAAATTGTCAGTAATGGGTTGGGATCAAGAATTTTCGCTACCCATTGCTGATCACCATAAAGCGCCCTTGACGTAGGTTAGGGGTGTCTTAGTTTATCTGCTACTTTAATTAGGCTTAAGTTGTGCTTAAACGTCATATAGCAATCCCAAATCAATTGTGAGAAAACCCAAAGGGGTTTGGGGGCTTCGTCCCCAAGGAGGAGGCACTGCCCCCTCCCCCCCTTCTTAACAAATGATTTAGGGCTGCTATATGATTATTCTCTTGCATCAACCAGAACGTGATGCCAGAGCCGCAGGATTATAGGATTAGGATTAGCAGATGTCATTCTTTTTAGATGGCGACCCAACCAAGTTTCGATGATGTTTCTTTACTGGCACGAATTGCCCAACAGGATCAGGCAGCCCTGTCAGCACTGTACGATCGCTACGCCAAGATTATCTATGCTGTTGCCTTCAAAAGCCTTGCCTCGGTTGAAGAAAGTGAGGAAGTTGTTTTAGATGTGTTCTCTCAAGTGTGGCGTATATCTGGACACTACGATCCTGCTAAAGCGCGAGTGGATACTTGGCTATTTATGATTGCCCGGAGCCGAATTGTCGATCGTCTACGCCGCATCCAACGCGCTACCAAAGTTACAATTTCTTCAGAACATATCATCGATCGTCAATCTGGTAAATCTGATTCTGATCCGATCGAAGACGTTTTCATTTCTGAGCGTCGCACTCAGGTATTATCCGCCTTAAAATTGATCCCAGATGAGCAACGTCAGGTGATCGAGCTAGCGTATTACAAAGGATTTAGCCAATCTGAAATTGCTGCCCAAACTGGGCTTTCCCTGGGGACCGTCAAAACTCGAATTCGACTCGGCTTAACAAAACTTAGGGCTGCGCTTGACGCTTGGGAATAGACTGCTCTCAAAAACTTAAAAGGATATACTCTAGTGGCTTAGTCTCTTAGAATATAAAGTATATCTGTACTAGGGAAATATCCCTCCCGATGCCCTACGAACCGCTCCATCACAAATATCGTCCTCAAACCTTCGCAGAGTTAGTGGGACAGGAGGCGATCGCCGCCACCCTCACCAATGCTCTCCGTCAGCAAAGAATCGCTCCGGCATACCTATTCACGGGAGCGAGGGGAACTGGCAAGACCTCTAGTGCCCGAATTTTGGCAAAATCTCTCAATTGCCTCAGTAGTGACGTACCTACAGAGCAACCTTGCGGCACATGTGAGGTATGTCGGCGAATCGCCAATAGTTCTGCCCTGGATGTGATTGAAATTGATGCAGCTAGCAACACAGGGGTTGATAACATCAGAGAGTTGATTGAACGATCGCAATTTGCTCCAGTCCAATGTCGCTACAAAGTTTATGTTTTAGACGAAGTTCATATGTTAACGGGGCAGGCATTTAATGCCCTATTGAAGACCTTAGAAGAACCACCCGATCGCATTGTTTTTGTCCTGGCAACCACTGATCCCCAACGTGTATTACCCACTATCATTTCTCGATGCCAACGTTTCGATTTTCGCCGCATTCCATTAGATGCAATGGTGCACCATCTAGCAAAAATTGCGGATAAAGAAGCGATCGATATTACTCCAGATGCCATTCAACTGATTGCCCAAATTTCGCAAGGTGGGCTGAGAGATGCCGAAAGTTTACTTGATCAGGTGAGTCTATTGGATGGTCAGGTGACGGTTGAGCGAGTTTGGGATTTGGTGGGAGCCGTGCCAGAACGGGATTTGTTGGCATTGGTGAACGCGATCGCCCAAGACGACGCGACTACTGTTCTCGATCGGGCGCGTCGCTTAATGGATCGAGGACGAGAGCCATTGATTGTATTGCAAAACCTTGCCAGTTTTTATCGAGACCTCTTGATTGCCAAAACCAGCCCCGATCGTCACGATCTGGTTGCGATTACGCCGCCCACTTGGGCAGAAATGTGCAAATTCACTCAAAGCCTTGACATCAGCACTATTCTGCATGGACAGCAACGTTTGCGCGAAAGCGAAGGTCAGGTGAAAAACACTGCCCAACCCCGATTGTGGCTAGAAGTGACCTTGATCGGATTGTTACCCTCAGCCTTCAGCCCTCACCCCCTACCCTTCAACCCTCAACGCACAGTCCTTAGTCCTCAACCCTCAACCCTCAATTCTCAACCCTCAACCCTCAATTCTCAACCCTCGACCCTCAATTCTCAACCCTCAACCCTCAATTCTCAACCCTCAACCCTCAACGCATCGATAAAACCAATTGTGGAGGAACCCGTTTCAAGGGCGATCGACTCTGAGAACCCGCATGAACTCTCTTCACTAGACTCACTATCAAACTCACTATCAAACTCAATACCAGACTCACTATTGACCGTCGATTTGGAACGGACTGCTGAGTCAATGCTAGATGGTGTTGTAGAAGAGACAGAGGAAGCGAAGGAAGGAGAGGAGATTCATCCTCAAGCCAACTTGCAGCAGATTTGGGAAGAGATGATCACGCACATTCGATTTCCGGGAACACAGGCCCTCCTCCGTCAGCAATGCTACTTACTCGCGATTGAGGGGCAGGAAGTTCGGATTGGCATCAAATCGCAGCCGTTGTTTCAAATAGCAAGAAAGCAGCTACCGAATGTTGAAGCGGCATTTGAGGCAATGTATAGTTACAAAGTCAAAATCAACCTGGAGGTAGTAGCTGCCCCAGAAACCCGATCGCAGTTAGACAATGAGTTTCGTCCTTCTCATTGTGAGCCATCAGCTACTAGCCCGCCTTCCAAACCGATCGCTAGAGAAGCCTCTGCTCCTTGGACTCCCAGAACATCTTCAAACCCTTCTGGACACCTTTCAGGGTATGCTCAGCAAAAACCAGAGCAGGAGAGCGATCGTTCACCTCCCCTTCCTCCCTCAACAGCATCACCTCACTCAGAATCACCTTCTAGTTCTGCTTGGCAAGAGGAGGATGAGGTAAGCGGGGCGGCTAAAAGTCTGGCTCAGTTCTTTAATGGTCAAATTGTCAGTCTAGAGAATGAACTGCCGAGCGAATCGACTGCGGAAGAACTACCCTTGGAGCAACGCACAGCCGGATTAGATGAGATAGAAGCCGACGCGGAAACCTCTACAGAGATGGAGCCTGGTGAGGCAGATGATGATGTACCGTTCTAACCGATCGTATAATTTCAAATTCAATTTGTACATACCAATCCTTCAGTATCTTTGTGGGATGGGTATCTTGTCCGTCCACTTAAGCAGACTCAATGTGGAACAGCTTACCAATCCACAGACTGACTAGAGCTACGATCGACTGTCAGAAATCCGAAACGGATTGAAGTCAGTGTTGAGGTCGTAATAATCTTCTTGTTCTTGTTGTTTTAACCATCCTGTAATCCAGTAGGTCATTGGTGTAAACAAAATTTCAATGCCGCATTTGAACAAGTAATTTGACACGATCAATGTAGGCAGTAGACTGTTTGGAACAATATCGGTATTTGTGAATGCGATCAAAATAAATAAGGCAGTATCTACAACTTGACCGACAAGCGTAGAGCCGATCGTGCGAATCCATAGCCACTTTCCGCGAGTGATGATTTTCAACCTGGCTAAGATAAATGAATTGGAAAATTCACCGGCAAAATAAGCGATCAAGCTAGCTGCAACAATTCTGGGTGTATATCCTAAGATCGCATTGTAGGCGTCTTGATTTGTCCACTCGGCAGCAGATGGAAGCCTACCGACCACAATAAAAGAAACTGACATGAGCAGGGCTGAAATAAAGCCTAACCAAATTACTTTTCGCGATCGAGCATATCCATAAACCTCGGTTAGAATATCACCAAAAATATAGCTTAGTGGGAAAAGAAGGGTGCCTCCATCAAATGTCAGAAATCCAAGAGTGACAATTTTACTAGAAGTGACATTTGAAATGAGAAGTACAGTGACAAATAGGGCAGTAATGGTATCAAGATGCTTAAAGGATTTGTTCATACGAAAACGAATAGCTGTTTCTGCGGAAGTACATTGGTTTATGATACACAATCTCGATCGCAAATACTCGACCAACTATGCACGTTTTGGATGGGCGAGCGAGTATCCGTGATACCATTTTGTTTTGCACTTTCAAGAAACAGCCTTTAGTGAATCTGCATTTCAGAGCTTCAAATCTTGCAGTTATCAATCAGATTGGTATGAATACAAGATGAATACTAAAGTATTTGATTTGTCCAAGAAAGTCGCGATCGTCACAGGTTCCGGGCGAGGTTTAGGAAAAGCAATGGCGATCGGTTTAGCAGACTTTGGTGCAAACGTAGTGGTCTGTGATCGCGATCGAGATGTTGCAGAACAAACCGCTTCCACCATTAATTCAAGTGGAGGAATTGCAGTCGCTACAGTTGGAGATATTACGGTGCGTCAGAGTTGTGAAGCGTTAATTCAATTTACAGTAGAAGCGTTTGGACAGATTAACGTTTTGGTTAACAATGCTGGAATTGACATCATTAAATCTTCAACAGAGCTTACTGAATTAGAGTGGGATAGAATCCTTGATGTGGATCTAAAGGGGCACTTTACCAGTTCTCAATTAGTGGCGCTACAAATGATTAAACAGGGAGCAGGGGGTTCCATTATCAATATTTCTTCGATCGCCTCCGTGATTGGGATTCGTGGGTTAGTTGCTTACAGTGCGGCAAAAGGCGGAATCAATCAACTCACTCGGGTAATGGCGCTGGAGTGGGCACCGCAAAACATCCGGGTTAATGCGATCGCGCCAGGTTATTTTGAGAACATTATGCAAGGTGCGGCCACAGAACATGACAATCCTGATAAACAGCAACAAATTATGACATTTACACCGATGGCGCGTCGGGGTAAACCTGAAGAGTTAATTGGACCCGTCGTTTTCCTGGCTTCTGATGCGTCATCTTATGTGACAGGCACTATTTTATTTGTGGATGGAGGTTACACAGCCGCGTAGCGACTACAACGCTAAAACATCATCTCCTTGCTCTGCTTCTCGCTCCCAGGCTCTCCGCGCTTCGATCGCTAATTGCTTTGCTTTCTCCTCTCCATACTTCAAAATTGAAAATTTAACACTCTTGCGATAGTCTCCACTCCCCCACCAGGCTTGCCAATACTCATATTCATGCCCTCGTCGAGTAGACTTTGTGCGGCTCACCCCAACAATCCCACTGCGATTACGGACACTCATCCGTCCAACTGGAGAATCTAGAGGCATTTGTTTATCTAATTCGTCGAAATGCTGCTCTGCGGCTTTCAATGCCTCTTCTTTACCGCCATACTTTTTGTCTGAGAAAAACTTGGCATACTGAGTTCCGCGCCAGAACACTCTGACATAATAGCCAAAATGTTTTTTTTCAGGTTGTTCAATACGACTGATGCCCACGGTAAAAACCTGTATGACTGCATTTGAGTTTCCAAAAATTATCTTACACTGTTGGAGATTATCTCAATAGTGCTGTCTCTTGTGACTTCACTATCAAAGACTGACATCAGTGAGGTTAAGTCCGCTTGCCAGTGCGCCAGCTAAAGCCGCAGAAATTGCCCCCGTTGACGCTGTTGCAAATAGCCACCATGCGGCGATCGCGGCTGCCTTACGAACGTCCTCAACATGTTGCTGAGCCTGCTGTTTGAACGCTTCAATGCGGTCTTGGGTTGCTTGCTGAATCAATTCAACGTGTTGGTTTGCTCGATCGCGCCACCGCTCAATGGGCAGCAGTAGCGATTGGTGCAAGCCTGCCAGATTTAACTGAGAATCACTTAGCAGCCAATCGAGAGTTTGGTTTAAGGTAGAGCCATTGAGTGAGCGAACGTTGACTAAATCAGCAGAATTACTGGTTTTAGCCAGAGCGATCGATAAAACAAGCGGAATCAAATCTGCTCCACTGGGTAAAGCCGTTTTCAACGGTTGCAGAATTTCTGGCAGCGTGTTTAACACTCGATCAATCATAACATTTGACTCTGATTGCGTTGCCTGAGAAGAGTCTGCATAGTCTTGCAAAACTTGCTGCCATGTTTCTTCAATTTGATTAAGGATACGATCTTTGCGTTTATCCGTTAAATCTTGTCGTTGTTCAAGCAACTTTACTAGAGCGAGGCGATCGAATTCGGGTAACGTTTCACCATTCGGCAGATCAGTCTGTGCCGTATGCAAAAGTTTTTGTAGTTTGCGATCGATCCGTTTTGGCGTAAAGCTCTTGGAACGGGTGTCATGCAAATAAGATTCTACTTTCTGCCAAAATTCTACGATCGCTGACTGCTCGTTTGATGCCAAGTTCAGAGAAGCTCTTGCCTGCAATTCTTGCAGTTGAGGGAGATCTGGCAACGAAATCGTTTGCAATTCTTCGGCTAGCGTTTGTCTTAAGTTGTCGTGAAGTGCAGATTGCATCTCCTGCCGAATGGTTGCGATCATTTGCGCTTCGGTGACTGGCTCATCCTCACGAGATTTAAATGCAGCCGCGATCGTTGAAACAATCCGTCGAAATCCATCGGTTGTTGTATTTAAAATCAAGCCAAAGCAAGAAGACACTGCCGTAGAACTGAGCCACAACAGCAACAAAAAATAAGCCGACCAAATCACGATCCCTTCGATCGCTCCTAACATCGGCTGGTTAACTTGGCTAAATTTTACCGCCAAAAAACAAGCTGCGAATAACACAACGTTAACAGTTGATAGAATTCCAAGTTCAGCCCATGTGCTAATACTAGTGACAGAACTTTCTGGCTTCTGGGTAGGCTCTTCGGAACGTGCTGAGCGAATCTGTAGCGCCGAAATTCCGATCGCAATGCCCAAACTTGTTAATAGAAACTGAAATGCAAATGCCGTTAATAAACCAATAACCAGTGCTGTCAGAATTTGTATCAGACCATAAAAACTTGGATGCAAAGAAACGATTGGCTGTATTTGAAGTGAATACAACCCCACTTGTTGACCAAACCATGCACTATGAAGCGTAACCACGATCGTTCACTACAATATTAATTCATGCTGTTCCTAGCCTAGATTTCGCGAAGCAAACAAAGCATCTAACCAGAAGGAGATTTATCGTAGAAGTATCACAGTAGAGTGGGCAATGCCCACCTACAAAATGGGTTTTCGGATAGGCACTAAGCAAGCTTAGAACCATGAACTACATGTAATTGTGGAGTGGGGGTTCTCAATTCCGAGCCGCAACGCCAAGTTGATTGAACAACACATAGGGCAGATAAGACCCGCCACCGACCCATTCTGGAGCATCACTCAAATCTCCAAGCTGCTGAAACGCCTCGAAGATGCTGCCAGCCACCATCGTATTTTTAACTCGACCGACGATCTCGCCCTTCTCCACTTTGTAGCCCAAATCTAAATTGACAGAAAATTCTCCTGCGAGTTGATTGGATTGTCCGGCTCCCAACACTTGATCTACAATCACTCCCTCATCCATGCTAGCAATCAGTTCTGCTGTCGAGGTGCTTCCAGGAGCCACGCAAAGATTTACCATATTTGGGCTAGGGCGAGATAATCCGCTGCGAAACCCGTTCCCAGTAGACTGCCGTTCTGCGCGAGATGCCCAGCGTCGATCCCAGTAAAACCCAATAACAGTACCATATTCGATGAATGCTTTACGGCTAGTTGGAGTGCCTTCATCATCAAAAGTACAAGCACTGACGCCTAGATTGGGGTCTTCAAATAGCGTGAGTCGGTAATCGAACAACGTTTGCCCCAGTTTGTCAGCCAACGGAGAGGCTTTTTGGACGATCGCTTGCCCTGAAAGCACGGTGCTGAAGAGGCTACCTAAAGTACTGGCGGCGGCTCTGGGTGTAAACAGCACAGGAAATGAGCCGCTTTGAATTGTGGCGCTCCGTTCGGCTCTCCGGAATTTTTGCAAGACTTCTGTAAGAATTCGATCGTAATCTGGTGTTCGATCGCGCCCCACATCAAAGCTATATGCCTTGAGAAAATCCTCACCCCGGACTAGATTTCCAGACAAACTCGCACTCGTGGTTTGGCTCGATCGCTCTGCATAGACATCCGCACTCGTCGCAATCTTGACTTTCCCAGAGCGCATATGAAACCCTACATTGACCAAAATGTCAGGGTTGTAGCCGTGGATAGCCCGGATCAAATGCTCTCCAACTTCTACTAATTCCTCCGTACTGGGTGGCGTATAAACCGAGCGATCGTTCCCATCCCAACTGTGAAAATTTGTCGCAAACTCAAATTCCGCCAGACTGCCAATCTCTGATGTCTGCACTGCTGCCTCCACCAAATCTTCCAGCCGAGACAAATCCGTTGAACTGACAAAGCCTAATCGCCCATTTCGGACAATTCGCAACGCCACGCCTTGAATCGCCTTTGTTTGCAAAGATTTCAGCCGATTATTTTCAAACTCGATCGGCGTATCTTGACTAGACAGGTAATACACCTCAGCTGCCTCTGCCCGTTGGTTCGCCAGCTTAAGGATTTGTTCAAGAATAGAATCACTCATTATCTGAATCTAGAATTTGCGGTGAAGGAGTAGTTGATTAAATTCAGCGAGGCTATACCCTAGTGCTTTGCCAAGCCAGATTTGATGGGTAATGGGGGGTGAGGCGTTGCCTCCACGCAGGAGTGAAACCCCTGTACCCCGTCAAACAAAAATGACAGACTACTGACCCCGCTGGTCTTCAAAACCGTGCTTGAGGCGAAGACTTTCATCTCACACGGCGTCTCAATGTCTTGGTACTTGTCTTGGTACTTGTCATGTATATCTTACAGAACCGCTGACTGAATCATCGTTCGCGGTTTTTGTATCATGGCAGTGCCGATGAAGAAGTTGAAGACAGTTTGCATTCCGGGCATTTTCCTTTCTGTCCTTTGAGCAGTGCTGCCACTCTCCCATTAACTTCAGAGTATCGTTCCATGCGTGAAACATAAATACACAGGACTGATGCCGGATAGGCCTAAATCACGAACTCCTTGGGGGTGGGCACTGCTCACCCCCTTTACCATGGTGTGGCGGTTTTCAATTGCGTCCAATCCGTCCACCAATCCGTCCATCTTCCGTCCACCTTGTACGGGCACAGCATACTGTGCCTCTTCTCGTATCACATTCAACTGAAAACGGCTGCAAGTCATTGTTTACTAGGGTTTCGAGCGATCGATGGCTGCATCGGCTCATCAACGGCATCCTCTAGACGAATGGCTGCTCTAAACTGAGTAAGCTCAACGCTTTCCATGATCACGGCTTCATACGGGACAACTCCAGCAATTTCACTATCGAGACACCGAGCCGCCTCACGAGACAAATCGAGGGAACGATTTTCAAAGTAAGGTCCACGATCGTTAATTCGCACAATCACCATCTTGCCCGTTCGCAGGTTTGTCACCCGCAGATACGTCCCAAAAGGTAACGACGGATGAGCAGCCGTTAGCTCGTTTGATCAAAAATTTCGCCCATTGCAGTTTGACGACCATGAAAGTACGGACCATACCAGGAGGCAATGCCACTGAGTCGTCGATCGGTTGCAACTAAGCCGTACATCTGGCTTTGAGCTTCGACGAGTGTGAATGGCGGAATCTCAAATACCGATCGCAGACTATTGATCCAGGCAATTGCGGCTAGTTCGGGACTGCGATCGAGGTGTTCTGCCAGGTCTGAGTCAATCCAAAATATCACCTGATCGCCCATTTTTCCTGCCGGAGTAGCATTGACGATCGCTGGAGTGAGGGTGTAAGGATTAAAGCTGGGGTCACGTAGAATTTGATAAAGACGACGGGCGATTGCTTCGGCTTGTTCTAGTGTTGGCACTTCCGCCACAGCTTGCCCTTTCACTCGCACTTGATACACCCTCACCTGTCCCCTGACTCGGACTTGAAACAAGCGGTTAGGTGACAATTGCAACAGCGCATCACGGTGTTCTAAACCCAGGCATCGTTCAGCCTCAACCTCGTTTGTGGAATGGTTCCAAGCCTCCAATTGAATCGAAAAATCTGATAGGCAGGCATTCCGTACAGGGATAATGGTGATTGTTGGAGTTGGGAGCCTCAGCAATTCCCGAATCTCTCCAGACCAGAAAGACAGTTTCTCGACTAGTTTCAAGATATGTCCAGAAAATTCTGCTGTGTGTACCATTTGAGTCGTTGGATGAATGGTACTGGAAGCATATAGCACTCCCGGTTGAGGTTGGAACTTCGCGACAGCCACGGCAACAGTGGAGTGAATCGCCAACTCAGAGCGCAGTAGAGATGTTTGGATGACACTCCATTTTGCAAAGGGTAGCATTAGATGGATCAAGGGAAATGTAGGGCGTAGTGAACTCGTCGCCGCTAAATGAGTCCATAAAGAATTGGAGGCAGCGATCGCAGTATTCGCTGGGTTGCCTGAATCCGCTTGAGCGTGAATGGCAGCGTTAATCACAGACAGCGATCGGGTCGGAATCGCTTGGAGCAAAGGAGCGGGTAATTTTGGTGCATTCTGGGGTGAAAAGAAGCTGCCAATCGCAGAGACGACCCATAAAAGTCCAAAGAAATACATGGATCAAGGGTGAGGGTAGATGATTGAAAAATCGCTGATGCTTAGTCGAATTGAATCAGCTACGACAAAACACACGATCTTCATAAAAGCTTCATGAAATGATGAAACAGTGTTAGATTGTACAGACTTTTATGCTTCAAGCATAGGAAATAATTAACTTTTGTAAAAAAATAATCATCGGTACGGGTAGACCAATGTGTCTGCCCTCTAAGCCAGGGTAACCCCGCAGGGATTGCCCCTACACTACGCCACACATCAACAGAAAATTTACAGGTAAAATTTTTTATTTTTTACGTTTTTCATTCCAGTTTTTTAGCTCAAAATATCTCCTGGATAGAACTCTTGAAAAAATAATTGTTCGTAGTGCTGACTTATGAAGTGAAAATCATCAGGTAATGCTCTTGTGGAACGGGCGAGACGCCCATCCTCGACTTTAGACGACAGATGCCCTACAGTGACTGGAATTTAATGCTTAAACTTCATCAGTCAGTATTTGCCTGCTAAAGCAGACACTACAAGCTCTCTTTAATTCCTAATCTGCCAAATACTGCGGAAAAAGCGTTGTGAAATCCAATGGAAACACCTGACTCAACCTCTCAATGGGACAACTTGTTATGTAACTTAGGAGCATGGCAAGGCTCATTTACACGCCTTTCACCCCAAGGAATCCTCAGTGAGGACATTCCTTCTCTGGTTACGCTAGAAGGCTTGAATAATAATCAAACCATTCGACACACCATTCAGCACTTCTCGTCTGTAACTGGAGAGAGGGTGCAAAATAAGGTGCTGGAATATAGTTCGTTAAATCGGAGTATTCTGCTTTTTGCAGATGGGGCATTTTCTCAAGGCTCAATGCAGTATGCGCCTTTTTCTGAATTTGGAGCAGAACTGGGCTTAATTTGGGGCGATCGTCGCCTTCGATTGGTTCAACTCTTTGACACTGGCAATCACCTCACTCGGCTGACATTAATTCGTGAACATAGACAACATACTCCGGCTGCCGAACGTCCGCCCCTATCTGTAGAGATGCTGTTGGGCGAGTGGCAAGGAGACGCCGTCACGCTTTACCCAGATTGGCGAACTCCCGATCGCTTTTCCACCAGGCTATCTGTGAACCGAGAGGGCGATCGCCTCCATCAACGGCTCACAACCCCCCAAATCGACTTTACTTCAAGTGCCCAAATCAATGGCTCTATCTTGCTTTTCGATCGCGGCAGCACTCCGATTCAAGTCCTGCTTTTGCCAGATGGCACGTCCTCCAATACTCCCCTAACGATTCCTAGAGGCAAGCCTTTTTGGCTAGAAGCAGGATGGCTCATAGAACCAAACCTGAGACAGCGCATGATTCGCAGTTATGACGATCGGGGCGGGTGGGTCAGTCTTACGCGGGTCATTGAGCGCAAAATAACTTAGGACAGTCACTAATCTGTCATAAAAACGTCATATTCATCAACGAGGATCAAACTGGGCAGGCAGTGCCTTTACCAGAGGATGGCTGAATAAAGGGTGGCTACATAAAAATTGTGGAATCGATCAGGCGCTAGTAGTCTGTCATTTTTGTTTTGCGGGGTGCAGGGGTTTCACCCCTGCGTGGGGGCGTTGCCTCCACCCCCCATTACCCATCAAATCTGGCTTGACAAAGCACTAGCTATCCTTCGGCTTAGTATTTTTGAACGATTTAGCATTTCTGAACGACTATGTTCTGAAACGAGCGTGTATCGTAATTGAGTGTGCAGATTTAAAAGTGGCACAGTTGATCAATCGTGATTTAAGGAACTGAGTGGGTATCTTCGATCGCCCATTTCCACTCATTGCGTCGTGTTTCGCTTGTGTTCATTGGCAAACAAGACGCTGGTTTGGTCAATATCTCAATATCCTTGTTGAGCTTAATGTAGGTACGATCCGTCTCGTTTGCCTTCTCTGGCATGGCAGATGTGAAACCGTCCTACAGGGGGATGCTGAGGTCATTCCTTAGACACACAATGCTGATGACTGGGGTGTCATCAATGAACGTTGCGTTTGGCAAGCGTTCACCAAAGAAATCTACCGAAATCCGGATTCTCTTTTCGCGTCTGTCGAAGGTTTGAATTACGAGCGGAGGTGTAACTTCAATCTCATCCGCTTCAAGCAGCCCAGACCTTCCCTTGAAAACCTTTGTAATACCTAAGGGAACATCTCACCCATGTCAGCGTCATTCAGTAACGGAATCCCTCAAAGTCGAGTTCTGTCCATGAGTAGTGAATCCCTCCCTGTGTCTTGGTCGGCGGTTGAGGCAATTGCCCCACAGCAAACCCCTGTTCAGGTGAATAAGCTTTCCAACTACGATCTGATCTTACAGAGCCAGGTTGGGTCGCGCCCAGGAAAAGCAATTTTTGCTGAATTGATCCGCCGCTATCACCCCCATGTGGAGAAGGTGTTATATCACCTTGCTCCCGATTGGACAGATCGAGCAGATTTGGCACAGGAAGTCTGGATTCGGGTCTATCGCAATATCAATCGTCTTCAGGAACCTGCTAAGTTTCGAGGATGGTTGAGCCGCATCACCACCAACCTGTTCTATGATGAACTCCGCAAACGCAAGCGGACTAGCACCCCTCTTTCACTGGATGCCCCCCTGAATCTGGAAGATGGTGAGATGGACTGGGAAATTGCCTCTGATGATCCGGGTCCGGCAGAAGAGATGATCACGCGGGAGTTCTATGATCAACTGCGTGATGCGATCGCCGACCTACCCGAAGTATTCCGTACCACGATCGTTCTCCGCGAAATTGAGGGGATGGCATACGAGGAAATTGCCGAACTTACGGGAGTTTCCTTAGGGACAGTCAAGTCCAGAATTGCAAGGGCACGTCAACGACTACAAGCCCAATTGCAGAACTATCTGGAGGATTGACTGGAAATTTAGCTAGGCTATGCTGGATCGTAAGATTAAGTTCGTGTTCAGTTCATACATTTAACCGTATATTTCGCTACAGCCTTGCTGGGGTTTGAAATTTATCGGTGATGGGTAGCTAGCCCCTATACATTTTTTAATTTTCCGAGTAGCCTAAATTCTGACTCTATCCTTAGAGACTTTCAAAATGTCTAGGTCAAACTTTGACGACTGCAACCCTATTCGTGCTCCTTTCCCTGCTGATGTACCGGGCGATCGCTCTCCTGATACACTTGCTCACTTATTAAAGCGCGATCGCTTTGAGTTGTTGAGTGCTTACCTTGATGGAGAAGTCACTGCCGATGAACGTCGCCAAGTCGAGGATTGGCTTAAAACTGATCCGACGATGCAGTGTCTCTATGCTCGTTTGTTGAAACTGCGTCAAGGGCTTCGCACCATACCGATTCCTGAGTCTGAGCAGCCTGTAGAGCAGTTTGCCGCGCAGGTAGTCTCTCGGATTGAGCGTCGTCCTAAACGCACCATCCTGTGGGGTGGAATGGCGATCGCGGCAGTCTTCATGGGAGTAGTCATGGGAACACTTCCTCGTGAACCGGGCTTTCAGGTAGCAGATAGCCCTTCTCCAATTACGGAATCCCCTTCTCGAATGGCAACGAGTATCCCAGACGAAGGGTTGATGATTGCGCTCGATCGTCCACCCATCCCGATCCCCAAGGCGGCAGTCTCCGGATCGAAGCCCCTTCAAGCTCAACCGAGCGATAGCAGGATTCAGTAGGGCAATTTAGCATTCCATCCGGCATAGCAACTTGTTTTCGATAGAGTGAGGGTAGGTTTACAACCCTCATTTTGCTTTCGCGCTTCTACCTGGGAATGCTCTCAAAAACGAGATGAACATCCTCATCCCTCAGCTTAAACAGCGAATAGCTTCTAACATTCCCCTCGCTTTATTCAAAGTTTCCTCATATTCTCGATCGGGATCAGAATCAGCGACGAGTCCGGCTCCTGCTTGAACGGTAACAATATGGTTATTGTCGGGTTGACTACGGACAACCATTGTACGGATGGCGATCGCTGTATTCAGTTGCCCTTCAAAATCGTAGTAGCCATATGCGCCAGAATAGACTCCGCGCCGACAAGGTTCTAGGTCGTGAATAATTTCCATTGCTCGAATCTTGGGAGCGCCGCTCACTGTCCCGGCGGGAAAACAGGCTTTCAATAATTCCCATGCTGTTTTATCAGGGGCTAACTTGCCGATCACGTTACTGACAATGTGCATGACGTGAGAGTATCGCTCGATCACCATCAATTCGTCTACAGTCACGGTGCCACTCGCACAAACTCGCCCTAAATCGTTTCGTCCCAGGTCTACAAGCATGACGTGTTCGGCAACTTCTTTGGGGTCATGCAGCAGGTCTTCGGCTAGAGCCGCATCTTCTTGCGGCGTTTTTCCTCTGGGACGAGTTCCGGCGATCGGTCGCAATGTTGCAATCTTAGGTTCACTCGGTTCCGGAGCAAGGTCTGCCTTGACCATCACCTCTGGGCTAGAGCCAATGATCTGCCAGTCTTGAAGATGGAAATATGCCATGTAAGGCGAGGGGTTGATCAAACGCAAAGAGCGATATAAAGCAAACGGATCCCCCTTATATTCCGCAGAGAGGCGCTGAGAAATCACCACCTGGAAAATATCTCCGGCTCGGATATGCGCTTTTGCTTTCTCAACATTTGCACAGTATTCTGCTTTGGTGAAATTGCTAGAGTAAGCCAGTTCGGGGCGGGTACGATCGCCTGGAGGGTTCCATTGCAAAAAAGTATCACGTCCTGTAAGCGGCAGTTGGAGTTTACTAACAATTTGACCGACTTTATGACAAGCCTGTTGGTAGGCTTGCTCTAAGCTGACTTGAGAATTGCGGAGATCGGCATAGGCGATCGCCCAAATCTTCCGCTTCACTTGATCAAACACCACCAAATGATCCACTTGCATCCAGAAGCCATCTGGTAGATCTATGTCGTTGATGGGGTAAACAGGGACACGCGGTTCGATCCACTGAATCAATTCGTAGCCCCAGAAACCAAATAACCCGCCGATCCCCGGTGGCAATTCAGGCAAATTCACTGGATAAAACGGCTCAAGACAGGTTGTCAATGCTGCAAACGGATCACCTGTAAACGCTTGAACCGAGCCATCTCGATACGTTTGAGTACTTTGATGTCCCCTCGCCTCTAAGATCCATAACGGATCACACCCCAACAAGCTATATCGTCCAAGCTTTTCGCCGCCCTCGATCGATTCCAGCAAGAAACTAAAGGGTTGCCCCGCACAGGCTTTATACCATGCCGATACGGGCGTATCGAGGTCTGCAACCCATTCCTGGTAAACCGGAACAAAGTTACCCTGTTGGGCAAGTGTCGAGAACTGATCAAAGTCAGGAAAAACCATACCCCTATTCCATCGATCGCATAACATGCGTGATCTAAAGTGCCTCACAGTTTACCATTCATCCTTCATCCAGTTGGGTCATCCTAATGCAGGATGAAAATTCTCTCTTAATTCGGGCAAGATAGCGGTATAAGGTCATTAAGTTCGTTTACACTATCAGAGGACGCTGGCTCAGTGAACTCTACAGCAGGAAACAAGCCACGTTCCGTACATTGGGGTAGAAATACAGAGGAACGATAGCATTGTTGCTTCTAACCTTTGTAGTTGTCAGGGAAATTTAACGAATTAACCCGTGTTAACCGGAATTGCGGAGTTTACCACGGTATCTGTTACTAAGAGGTTTCGGCTACCTTGACACCCCAGACACCCTTAAACCCTACATCTACCTCTAGCTAGAGGAGAGGCTCGTTTTCATGAAAGATTTTGTTCTAGATGCTCCTAATGCGAATCGCTACACGTATTTTGTTGCTCACTACGGTAGAGATTTTCAGAGGCAAACGGCTGTTCTAAATGTCAGACACGACTTTACTGACACTATCCAAGACCTACACATCAAAATTAGAGACAGAATTAATGATGTTTTAGGCGTAGACACCCCCTCTTGTTACCACATTTTGGCATTAGCAGCCCCAGAAGCGATTCCTGTTTAACCCAGCTGATCGCGATCGGCATCGCTTTAGAGGGCAGAGCGCCCATTCCAATGTAGTGATTTTGAGAGACTGGCATCCTTGGTAGAGGGTGCTATTTTTTTATCTTTCAATCCTCGTCTTCGTCTTCGTCTTCGTCCTCGTCATTTCCCCTCCTGCGCTCCCTTCCCCGTCCTCGTCCTCTACCGCGATCGCCCTCCTCCTCAAATGCTTCCACAGGAGTTTCTACCTCTATATTGTCAATCTGAGGTTCACTGATCTGGGGTTCACTGATCTGAGGTTCACTGATCTGAGGTTCGCTAACTGAAGGGGCAGGTGGCTCAGGTTCACTCACAGCAGGTTGTATGGGAGATGTTTCAATTACAGGTTGAGGTAGTAACGGACTAGAAGACGGTTGGCTAACTGGAGAAGGCGCTGTTTCTGGGCTAGGAGATGAAAAGGGTTCTGGTATGGGAACAGGAGATTGGACAGATGGAGACAGCGGAGTTTCCTCAGATTGTATTGATGGCGAGGTCGGGGATGTAGATGGCTTGAGCAATGCGTTCGTTAGTGCCAGCACGATGAAAACGGCTAATGTGGTCAGCCCGATCGTCAGCCAAGGTTGATTGCCTCTCGTTTGAGACGAAGCTCCCTCAATGATCGCTTGCCTCTGCATGGGTTCCGATCGGTTTCGAGAAGGCGGTGTGATCCGTTGGGCGGGTTCTATGGAGTGTCCAGCGGAGGGAGGAACCGTCATCGGAACGCTGTCAGGCGATCGGGCCTCTTGTGGAAGTGGCGGAAGTAAGGCGAGGGTTGCTTCCTCCGTTGCTGGAACGATCGCTCCATTGGTTGGCACAACGCTCTGAGGATCAAGCAGAGCAAACCATTCATCGACGGTAGCAGGACGTTGATCGGGTTCTAGTGCCATTCCGCGCAAGATGGCTTCACTCAAGGTGCTAGTTAGGTCGGGTCGAAGTTGACGTGGGCTAGGTAACGGTTCTCGATGTCGCACGATAGATGCCACAGGAGTTTTGGCTGTGAGCAGGGTATAAAGGGTAGCAGCTAGCCCATATACGTCAGTCGCAGGATTGCGTTTGGCACGAGGCAGATATTGCTCGATCGGCGCATAGCCAGGTGAAAGGATGCCAGTGTGGGTTTGAGTTTGATCCGGGGTAAATTCACGAGCAATCCCAAAGTCAATCAGCACGACTTGATCAGTGCCTTGGCGCAAGATGATGTTTTGCGGTTTCACATCTCGATGCAGCAAACCGTTCTGATGCACAACATTCAGAGCGGCTCCCACTTGGCGGATATAGTGGAGGGCGATCGGTTCTGGCAATGGATTATTTGGTAAAACGAGTGTTCTTAAGGTTTGACCTGGAATAAAATCCATCACAATGTAAGGCAACCCGTCTTCGACGAAGAAATCGCTAACCCGAACAATATTAGGATGAGTGAATTTTGCTAGTCTCCGGGCTTCTTCCTGAAACTGACGGCAAAACTCCGCAAAATCTGGCTCTTGTCGGAGGGATTGATTTAATGTCTTAATGACAACAAGTTGACCCAAGGCATGATGGGTTGCTGTATAGGTAATTCCAAAACCACCCTGTCCTAATTCTTGTTCGAGAGTATATTTTCCGCTCTGTAGAGTCATTCCTACTTGAAGAGTCATAGACACAGTGCTGGCAGGGTTAATGGTTAAATCGGTTTTGGTAATGCGTAACTTCCCTGAGATACTAGTTCTCTATAATACCAATTAAAAAAATAGCGCACCTCGTCAAGAAGTGCGCTGGTATGTCTACCCACTTGTAATCAAGGTTGTAAACATGACGGTTGAGCTTCATAAGTTTTGACGATCGACTCTCGACCGAAGTGCCCACTTGAAGGATTTTTCTACAGGCGGCTCTGAATTAGTGAATCGATCTGTTCCATCAAGACACCGATTGAGATATCCGCATCAGAAGCAGGAATTTGAAGATGAGCATAGCGTTCGTCTAACCCAAACGATTCTTCAATGAAACTCTGTAAGCCCCGGACTTTTCGATCGATTTGTAGTAAAACTTCTAGCTGATAGCCATCAAAGCGAAGCGTGACTTCCAATTCATCCAAACGTCCATAATATTTGCCATTAGGGCGAAATTCAAATTCTTGAACGAACGGATAAGGATGTCCCAGACGAGGATTGTATTCACAATCGACTTCATGAAGATGGAAACCAAGGTTCTGTACGGCTTGCAAAACTTTCTCCATCAACGGATGAGGTTTAACAGAAATTTCATCCCAATCGCTAGGATCGATCGCCATTGAAATATCTAAGCCAGTTCGCAAATGTACCCGTGTTCGTCCTCGTGTTACAGGCGTTTGGGGTGGAACGATACAAGAGAAAGAAATTACTTTTTCTTCTTTCGGTTGCAGTGTGAAACTCTGAGAGATGGCTTGTTTGAGCAAGGTGCATTCTTGGGTAAACTACCCCACAGCTAGAAGCCGGGGGCTTTCAGTAGCCCTGATGTGGTCTGCAAGATTGCAGCACAGATGTGGTCTGCAAGATTGCAGCACAACACCGAACCTCCGAGCGGGTTTACAAAGTCCGCTCCCACAATTGAAATCATTTTTGAACCATTTTCATCCGCATCACAATGATTGCCGCAGTGCCCACACTTAAACGACTTCCCAGAACGGTAGGACTTCCCTTTCACTGGATGAATATGCAAGCACTCGGAGCAAGTCTGACTAGTGTAAGCAGGATTAATCGCTACCACTTCAACGCCATACTGGACAGCTTTGTAATTCAGAAACATCCGCAGTTGGAAAAACGCCCAACTGTTAGATCGTCTGCGTTCAATCTTGCTTCTGGGTTGCTCGTTGGTGTGTTCTCTGATGCCTGTCAGGTCTTCAATCGCAATGATGGCATTGTGCTGAAGTGCAGACAGGATGATCAGTTTGCTGATGTTATGGTTCAACCAAGTCTGATAGCGTCGCTCACGTCCCGACAGCCGTTTCAAGATCCGTCTTGCTCTGCGGCGAGTAGACCTTGTGCCTTTCGAGGCTTTTTCTTGGAGCGATGCTCTGACTCTGGCGTATCTATCCCGAACGTTTTGGATTTGTTTTCCGTCCCATTTATCCCCCACAGAAGTAACTGCAATATCTCTGCGTCCAAAATCAACCCCAATCACCTTGTCAGATTTGATAGGCTTTGGCGGTTCATCTTTGATCTGAATGTGAATGTAATACTGCCCGTCTTTGTGTTTGCGCAATTGGGCAGATGTGGGCACTCTACTCGTCAGCTTGCCGCGTTGGTAAGTGCTGGCAGCAAACTTTATTCGTTCTCTAGTCCCCAACAAAGTCAGGCTAACCGTCCAATCCTGCTCACGAAACGAGAAGATGCGAGCGTCAAAGTCTGCACTGGTAGGCGCAAAGCTGTTAACTGGCTTGCCCTTCTGCTTGGCGGTCTTGCGATTTGCCCCCACCCTAGCGGCGACTCTCACCGCTTGATTGGCACTCAGACCAAACGTCTCACGAACCGATTGATAGGTCAGACTTTGGATTGTAGTTTTGCTGGTAATCTTGGGTGCAACGTCCTGATTGGTGTAGTTGCAAGCATCTGCAAACGCATTCAAGAACGCATCAATTTGAGACGCTTGCTCTTTGGTCGGTTGCAACTTGCAAACTATGCTTAGGACTTGTTCCACAACTTTGAAAACCTCACATGTGATATGTCTTATTATATATTGAGATTGCGAGTCATTCCGGGAGATTATTTGGCGACTTCAGGGGCATCGAACCCCGTCAGTCGCCGCTCAAGCTCCCTCCCCATGTCTGAAGCCAGGGGCTTCTCGGAGGTCTCGGTGATAACACATTTATCACATCAGTGGGGATATGCCTAAAAAATAGCGATTTATCACATCAGTGGGGGTATGACTAGAAAATAGCGTTCCAACCCCGTTATGGGGATATCTGTCTCGCGAAGGAAAAAAATTATCTCAACACGTTGTATGCTGATACCACTTTGGATTTCGGATTTTAGATTTTGGATTGCAGAAGCCTGATGAGACAATGGCTTCAATCCATGCTCTGTTTCATCCTCTGTTTAAATGGGTATGACTATTGGGGACTTCAATTCGTTTTGTTAACAACTGAGGTGAACTGTGAAGTTTGGATCTGCTGATGCGATCGAACCGGAAAAATATGCTGAGCCTATGATTCAGGTGGTTCGATCGATCGAATTATCCGAATCCGCACCATCCACCTTTATTGCACCTGTCAAAATTCCCAAGAACGCCATCCGCACCAGTTTAAGAGCATCCACGATCGACGGTGTGTTTGCGACCATTTTTTCAAACATCACGGCAGGCGTTCTGCTGACTAATTTTTTAATCGACTTGGGCGCAACTCCGACTGAGATCGGAGTGTTGGCATCTGTTCCGATGTTGGCGAATCTGGTTCAACCGATCGGAGCGCACCTGTCTGAGAAAACCACGAGTCGTCATCTTTTCTGTGGCTGGATTTATGGCGTGTCCCGGTCAATGTGGTTAATCTTGGCGGTCGTCCTCTTCCTACTCGATCGCAACCCTGTCAACCAACATACACTGGTAATAATTACCTTAAGCGTTGCTTCATTTAGCGGTGTTTTGGGGGCATTTGGTAGCGCCCCGTGGCTGAGTTGGATGGCGGCTCTGGTGCCAAGTCGCTTACGAGGTCGCTATTTTGGGTTTCGCAATAGTGCCGCCAACCTGACTAACCTGATTTCAATTCCACTAATGGGATGGGCAATTTCACACTGGCTAGGAGGTGCTATTCAAGGCTACGGACTTATGCTGATTCTCGGAATCGCTGCTGGACTCATCAGCCTCACTTGCCAAAACTTCATAACTGACATTAACCCTCAAGAACAGCGATCGTCCTTATCCCTCACCCCTCATCCCTCATCCCCTCATCCCCCCATCCCCTCATCCTCCCTCTGGCAGCACTCTAACTTTCTCATGTTCTTGCTCTACTTCACGCTCTGGATGTTTGCCGTTAACCTGAGTGCGCCTTTTTTCAACCTCTACTTGCTGGATGATCTAAAACTAGACATCAGCCTCGTCACGCTCTACAACAGCCTGTCTCCCGCCGCGAACTTGCTGATGCTGGTACTGTGGGGTAAGCTAGCCGATCGCTTTGGCAATCGCGCCATTCTGCTTTCAGTTGGGGTTGGGGTGGCTATTACACCAATGTTATGGCTGATTACAGGGATGAATCCGGTTTCGGTCTGGCTATGGTTGCCATTGCTACATCTTCTGGGCGGCGGCACATGGGCGGCGATCGACTTATGCAGCACGAATCTACAGATTGGGATTGTTCCCACTCAGAAGCAATCCACTTACTTTGGCATCGTCGCGGCGACTGGAGGAGTCAGTAGCGCAGTAGGCACATTGGCAGGAGGATTCCTCGTTCAATACTGGGATTACAGTGGCCTATTAGGGTTATTTTTCCTTTCTACGATCCTCAGACTGGTCGCCTTATTGCCCCTTGTATTTGTGTCTGAAAAGCCCTGTGCTTCAGGGTGGTCATCTTGGCTACGATCGCCAAGACCATGTTGATTCTGAAGCCAACCTAAGATGCTGCAAACTCATGAGTAGGAATACTGCTCAACTGTTGGACGGTTTCCCGCATTTCGTTGATGGCTTGGTGTTGATAATCGCTGGCTTCCTGGAATTGGGTCATCACGCTGGCGATCGCTTCCGCTTTTTGTCTCAGCGCATTGAGGCTATCTTGAGCCGGTTGGATGGTTTCCTGATAAGTATTGATTCTGCCCCAAGATTCAGCAACAGCAGCAATTTGCCCGATCGCAGCGGCTTCGCGTTGACGCAGTTCATCCCACTGAGACTCAAGTTTACGAGACTCCTGCTCCACAGTACTTTGAGTGTGTTGAACGCTTTGCTGTAGCTGTCGAATTTGCTCCTCTAAAGTCCGTAGCTCTTGAGTTTGCTGCTGGCGGAGTTGGTCGAGTTGCGCTAAGAGTGGAGCCAAATCCGCTGCACCGCTATTCTCTGGCGTCGGATACCCTTGCCGTCTAGCTAACGTCAGTTGATGTTGTTTGAGAACCGATTGTCGCTCATGCAGGTTACGACGCTGACCGACAAGGGTTTCATTGAGCATTTGGTAGCGGTCTTGCTCATCTGCCAGTTCAGTTTCGAGGCGGAGGCGATCGTATTCACTGGCATTCTGAATTTGATTTTGCAGATCGTGAATGGCATCTTGTTGAAGAGACAACTCCTCTTCCTGTCCCTGTACAAACCGAGACATTTTCTCCAGATCCCGCTCCAAGTCTCTAACCGTATTCTGCAACTCATCTAGAGGCATTTTCTCCAAAGATTCGATATCTACTTTGGTTGAGGTGCCTGTCAATTGAGCCATCTGCTGATAAAGGGATTCTTGAGCCTGTAGGCGAAGGGACAAGCTTTTAGCAAACTCCTGCTTGAGTTTCAGAGTCTCTTGCACTGCCTGTAATTCTACCCGTGCTTGAATTAGCGCGTTTTGGGACTGATGCCAGGTTTGCCAGCGATCGCGAACCTCTTGAGTTTGGCGATCGACTTCTGCCTGGAGTTGCTGAGTCGAACTCCGCTGTTGTTCTAAATGTTGCCAATAGTTATCCAGGCTATTTTGCTGCTGAGAAATAATCTCGAAGGTGAGATTAAGCTGCTCCTGAATGGACTCTGTAGGAGCAACGGCTCCTGAAATGCGATTGAGCAGGTCTTGAATGTAGTAAGCTTGCCCTTCATCTAAGACCGTTGCCTGTTGAAGTTGCTCCTCTAGACGGTTTTCGGCTCCCCGCAGTTGTGCCCAGGCTCCCTCTAACTCCTGAGTGCGACGTTCAAATTCTTCACGCAAGCGATCGACCTCTACCCGTGCCGTTTCGATCTCCTGGCGCTGTTGCTCTAAGTTTTCAAAGCCTTCCTCTAGTTGCTGAAGTTGTTCCTGTCGGGTTTCAATTTCCATTTCCCGACGGTTAAGTTCCTGGCTCTGATAAGTCAAGGATTGCTTCCACTGTTCAATCTCTTCTTCCTGAGTCTTCGCTTTCTCTTGCAAACGCGAAAAATTTTGCAGAATGCTCACCAATTGACGGCTCGCTTCAGCGTGTCGCTGTATCTGTTTACTAGCAGACAGATCGACTAACACCAACATCCCCGCCGTATAGTTGACATCGTCGGGGGCTGGAATGATTTCTTCACCAGGCACCGCATTCCAGCTTAGCTCACCCCTCTGACAAGCAAGTAGTTTGAACTCCGCTTTACCACCACCAATGACCCTGGTTTTCCGTAGTACTTCCGCTAGATACAGCACGCTGACAATCCTCTTCCGTGTCTATGAGCGACTAATCCGCTTTGAGTCAAAGCATTTTTGTCTATCCAATCATTCTATTCAGCTTTATTTAGCCCAAACCTACTCTTGTTGCAATGGCAACCCATGTTTAGGCTGACTCCTTTCCTCCACATAATGACCTCCAAACCTGTGACTTTCAAGATCTGTCGCTTCTCCACGTTCCAACCTAATCCAAATAACCTGACTTAAGTACCCTTATGTACTCGTCAATCTTAACGGCTATTTCCAGGTATGCGACCGAATCACTGATAGATTATGGGGTCTACCTACAGAGTTTCCTGAAATTTTTTGAACACAAGGCGGTTCAAAAACTCCAGCCCTCAACCCTGAGCCAAACGCAGGAGCAGTCAATCTGCTATCTTCTACTCCTCAGAATTTATTTTGCACCTCCCTTGAAAATTAAATCTCAACCTGCTGATCACGCAAGTGATCTGTAACGGAAGTTAAGTTATGCGATCGTTCTCTCGATGGTTGGGGGAAAGCTGAGAGGAAGGATGAAGGATGAAGAATGAAGGGTCGATCCTCATTCTTCATCCTTCCCTCCAAAGGTTATAGTTAAGGGACAATACTGAGTTCCTTGCTATTCCCGTTAGTTGAGTCACTACAACTACTGCCACTGACAACCCGTGTGTCATTGGGAGCCGGAGGGGTGAGCTACGTTAACCCAGATCCAGGCTAGTTTCAGGAGAGTACTTGGGCTGCATGCAGGGCAAGTTAAGCGAAATTGATATTCGCAGCATCCTTCAGCTTATCGAGTTAGGTCAGCGAACAGGAGAGCTATTTGTGGAAGCGTATGGTTCTCCGATGGGTGGGGCTAATGAAGTCACGATCGGCGGATCATTCCGGAGTCGGTTTGCCCGATCGACGGGGCAATCTTGGTTTGTCTTTTTTGCCAATGGTCAGATTATCTATGCCGGAGATAGCGGTGGCAATCTATCTCGGTTACGCGATTACTTGCGGCGCTACAAAGTGGAAAAGACGCTTGAGCTAACGAGTGTATCCGCGATCGCTACGGTCAATGCGCCTGAATACGGTCATTTGTGGTCACTTCTGGAAAAACACATCCTTTCGCCCGCCCAAGGACGCAACATCATTCGTGGCATGGTGCATGAAACCTTGTTCGATTTGTTCAGTCTGCATCAAGGATCATTCATCTTCGAGTTGGGTTCTCCACTCTCGCCTCAACTGACGACCTTAGAAATTGCTCCCCTGGTTGCTCAAATCATGAAGCAGGTGCAGGAGTGGAAGCAGCTTCATCCCCTGATCCAGTCGCCGGATCAATGTCCTTTGATTGCGGATGCCGTCCAATTGCGAGAAAACCTGAAGGAAACTACATTTCGAGCATTAGAACGGTGGGTGGACGGCAAAACCTCATTGCGGCAAGTTGCACGTTATCTTAATCGGGATATTTTGACGGTTGCTAAAGCGGTATATCCCTATGTGCAGCAAGGGCTAGTGCAGATGCTTTATCCGGTGTCTGAGGCGATCGCGTCTCAGAACCGGGAATTTATGGTGGTGAACTCAAATCGGGTGCCCCGAATTGTCTGTATTGACGATGGCGCAACGATTCGTAAGGCGGTCGAATATATCTTGAGTCAGCATGGCTACGAGGCGACAGCGATCAGCAACCCTCTCAAAGCTCTCAGCTTGGTCTTCCAACTCAAGCCAGATCTAATTCTCTGTGATATTGCGATGCCAGAGTTGGATGGTTACGAAATTTGTGCGATGCTGCGGAAATCGACGGCTTTCCGGGAAACACCGATTATTATGCTGACGGGAAAGGATGGGTTTATCGATCGGGTTAAAGCACGTATGGTGGGTGCAACTGATTATCTAACCAAGCCATTTGGGGAAGGCGAATTGCTGATGTTGGTAGAAAAATATGTGGGGTTGGGGCGTCCCGATCGACCCAACCCTGACAAACTGTTGGCGGAAGCGTTGGAAGATGAGCTAGAAATTGATATTGATATCGCCGGCTCGGTTTCGACACCCTCCAGTTGATTTTCATCCTAATAAATGATTGAGAACCGTCCGTCAATTAGAATGAGGAGTGCCTGATTCATCGTCACACGACAACTTGAGACGAGCAATGGAGGATGAAGGGTCAAGGAGGAGGGGTGAAGGATGGATGAAGATCGTCTACAGGAATCAGGGCTTACCCCGATCGAATGTAAAGATAATTAAGTATGTTTGTATGGTTATAAGGGTTTCCTTTTCACTCTTCCACCTTCATCTTTCATCGATCTACATACAGTTGCAATCAGGTGTAAAGCAATGAATACAGTTTTGGTGGTGGAAGATAGTATTGCTCAACGAGAAATGATTACGGATCTGTTACGAGGAAGCGGCTTGAATGTCACCGTTGCTAGCGATGGAATTGAAGCATTGGAAAAAATTCAGGGTCAGCGTCCTGATTTGGTCGTGTTAGATATTGTTATGCCCCGGATGAATGGTTACGAAGTGTGTCGTCGGTTGAAAGCCGATCCCAAAACTCAGAATGTTCCAGTCGTGATGTGTTCGTCGAAGGGGGAGGAGTTCGATCGCTATTGGGGCATGAAACAAGGGGCAGATGCTTACATTGCTAAGCCATTTCAACCGACTGAGCTAGTCGGTACGGTGAAACAACTGCTACGTGGATAAGATGGACTAAATCCGTAAATTCAACGCTAAATTGTCAGATTATTGCAAGATTTGTGAAAGCAACACCATAAAATTTAAGTGTTAAGTGATATGGATTTTTTTGATGGGGGTAGCTTAAGGGTGAGAACAATTCGGTAATTCCCGGAGTGCTGGTGGGTGAAGGTTGATGATTGGTAATCCGGACTTTTTAACAGGTAGAGGTCAAGATCAAGCTCCAGAATTTCAGGAGTTAGAAAGTCCTGAGGGAGAGTTGCACCTGAGATTTTTTGTCGCGTCCGGCGATGAATTTGCCCTACCCGCCACAGGGATCAAAGAAGTGATTGCTTCTTCCCCCGATCGAATTACGCCGATCCCTAACGTTTCTCCGCTACTTTTAGGTACTCTAAATGTGCGAGGAAGAGTCATTTGGGTTGCCGATCTGGGTCAGTTTCTGGGCGACTCTACGCCTCTAAGCACCGATCGCCCAGAAATTCATGTGATTGCTGTCGAAGATCAAGACGCGATGTTGGGTCTAGCGATTGACCGAATTGTGGGAATGGATTGGCTGGATATTGACGAAGTTCAAATGCCAACCAATGTCCCTGATGGAATGGCTCCCTTTTTACGGGGGGAGTGGTTCTTGGGTAAGGAGAACACTCAGTTTCTTCGCTTACTTGACCAAGTCGCAATTTTGCGATCGGCACGATGGGCAGCGTAAGGGTCTAACACACATTCAACACAAGCACACCTGGCACAATCGGAGAATACGGGCAGGAGAAGGCACATGGGATCAGGTACCGGATACGCACAAGACTATCAAAACGCCCAGAGAGCTTATATCCAGGGCAATTATGAGGAGGCGGCAGCGACGATCGATCGACTGGCAGAAAGCTACTCTACTGACCCCAGTGTGTGTCTACTGCGAGGACACATTTACTGTAGCTTGCAGCAATATGACGTTGCCCGCGAACAGTACCAGGCAGTTCTCACTCTCACCAATGATACGGAATATGTCAATTACGCCAATGATGGGTTGGCATACGTTGAGCAGTTCAGCGCGATCGCTGACTCTTCCAGTGAGATGAGCCAATCGAACTCCTACACTGAAGACTCCTTCACGAATGAAGCATTCTCAGAGAATGCCTTTGCAGAGAATTCGTTTGCGACTGAGGATGCATTTGATGACATTGATTCGGATTTTGTCAGCACGATCGACTCTCAATCTGCACCATTTCCGATCAGTCAAGCTCAAAATTGGCAAAATCCTGACTATCCCTCAGAGCAACATGCCCCAGATCAGGATCTACAGGATTTAGATGAACCCTTCGACTTTACCGATCTCAACCTTGACAGTGACAACGATACCTCTTACCCTGACCCGAACTCGCCGTTCGCTAATCCATTTGCGTCTGGAGTGCCCACCGATGTAGCGAGCGTCAATGATCCTTTTGGTCGCCTGGATGAGCCATTTAACCTCGATCGGCAAACTGATCCGGTAGATGCATTTGGTAACCTTTCTGGTGAATCGGAGGCGGATGCGTTTGAACTCAACAGTCCATTTACTACCCCACCCAATGATCTCGATCATCCCCCAGTCGAGGATTTCAGTTCATCCCCTCCAAATCGAGGAGGATTTAACTTTAACCGCACCTCCGAAGACGAAACGCTATTTATGGGAGCCGAGTTTATGGGGGCGGATGATGACTTGGATGATATGCCGGATGCCGAACAAACCTACAGCGCCAATACCTATTCCTCTGAAGTCGATGATCTCTACGAGGATCAGACGTTTGCTTCGCCTCCAAGCAGCACCTTTGATCTGAATGGCTCTGAGGATGTTGGGTTTTCTACGAGTGAAACCCCCTCGTTTGGCGATAGCTCCTCATCTAGACCGAGCAATGTAGACTTTCTGGATGAGTTTGATGAGTTCGATGATTTGGGCAGCTTGCCCGATTTTGATCTATCTGATAACTCGGTCGATTTCACAACACCATCGATCGGCTCTGCGGCAAGCTCTGCTTCGATGACCAGTGGAAATGCCACATTCGACTTTAGTGACAGTGGAGATCACTCCAGCATCCGAGACGATGAGGTGTTTTCGATCGCAGGCACTTCTGATGCAATTCCGGCATTCGCGCCAACAGATAGCCGCACGATCGAGCCAGATGTCAGCGTGGAACAAGGCTGGCTGGCTCCTCTGGAGAACGCTCCGCTGTCTTCCAAGAAATGGATGATTGCGGGGATCACAGGTGTGGTGTCGGCGGTGGCGGTGGCTGCTGTCAGTTTTGGCTTTGCGACAACGATTCCTAGAGAAAATCGCAATGCCATATCGCCGCAGATCACGATCGCAGGGCTAGCCATGAGCGCAACTGCCGGACTAATTAGTTTCGGCGTATCAGCTGCCCTTGGTGGTTTGCTCACCAAACAAGCTCGACGAACCGCCGCCGATCTCCATACTCAGTTTGATGCCGTCTCTCAAGGGAATTTCAGCGCCAGGGCAACGATCTATTCGGAGGATGAGTTCGGGCAACTGGCTACGAGTTTTAATCAGATGGCGCGAGTCATCTTGACTACAACCAGCGAAGCCCAACGCAAAGCAGAAGAACAAGAACAGGCGAAGGAAGACTTGCAGCGTCAGGTGATTCGCTTGCTAGATGATGTGGAAGGGGCGGCTCGTGGAGATCTGACCGTTCAGGCGGAAGTCACTGCTGACGTATTGGGGGCGGTTGCTGACTCCTTTAACCTGACGATTCAAAACCTACGAGAAATTGTGCAGCAGGTGAAGATGGCAGCCCGTCAAGTGACGAAGAGTTCCACGGAGAACGAGATTTTTGCCCGATCGCTCTCCTCTGATGCGCTCCGGCAAGCCGAAGAACTGGCTGTCACTCTTAATTCGGTTCAAGTAATGACCGATTCAATTCAACGGGTAGCCGAAAGTGCCCGTGAGGCGGAGGAAGTGGCTCGTTCGGCATCTTCAACCGCGTTGAAGGGGGGTGAAGCCGTAGAACGTACAGTTTCTGGGATTTTAGAAATTCGAGAAACGGTGGCTGAAACTACTCGCAAGGTCAAACGACTGGCAGAATCGTCTCAGGAAATTTCTAAAATTGTGGCGTTGATTTCGCAGATTGCCTCTCGAACTAACCTGTTAGCGTTGAACGCTAGTATTGAAGCGGCACGAGCCGGGGAAGCAGGTCGAGGATTTGCGATCGTTGCGGATGAAGTCCGTCAGTTAGCCGATCGAGCGGCAAAAGCATCCAAGGAAATCGAACAGATTGTCTTGCAAATCCAGAGTGAGACAAGCTCTGTGATGACTGCGATGGAGGAAGGCACTCAGCAGGTGATTGAGGGAACTCGACTTGCCGAGCAAGCGAAACGATCGCTGGAAGACATTATCCAGGTCTCCAACCGCATTGATGTTCTTGTGCGCTCTATTACTGCCGATACGGTGGAGCAGACCGAAACATCCCGTGCGGTCGCACAGGTGATGCAGTCGGTTGAGTTAACCGCACAAGAAACATCGCAAGAAGCTCAACGGGTGTCTGGTTCGCTGCAAAACCTGGTCGGTGTTGCCCGCGATCTATTGACCTCCGTTGAACGATTCCGCGTGGAGAAAGTCTAGTCAATATTCAGGGATCTCCAGTATCAGGGATCTAACGTTCACACTCCAAAACCACGTTGTTATGGGCGATCGTCCCAATTACTCAGAGGAATACTGCCATGTTGTCGGAACAACAACAGCGGATCATGGGTTATTTCATTGAGGAGGCAAAAGACCACCTCAATACGATCGAGCAGGGATTGGTGAATCTGCAAGGTACGATCGATGACCCAGAAATGGTGCATGAAGTCTTTCGGGCAGCCCATTCGGTGAAAGGTGGAGCCGCCATGCTCGGATTAGATAGCATCCAACTGGCTTCCCATCGCCTAGAGGATTACTTCAAAGTTCTCAAAGAATGTCCGCAAGTGCGAGTGGATCAAAAGCTCGAAACGCTGTTCCTCCGGGTTTACGATACGCTCCATGAACTGGTTGATCAACTTCAAGGTCCATTTGGATTGACTGAAGATAAAGCTGAAGAGGCAATGACAGATGTGGAGCCTGTCTTTTCAGAACTCAGCTGTCACCTCAATCTTCTAGTTAATCAGGCGGGAGTTACTTTACCCGAAGACGTGGATCTCGTGACTGAGCCGATAGTGGCTCAACCTGCTGCCAAGCTCCAACTTGTTACGGCTATCTCGGAGGAAGGTGCCCTTCAGTTCATTTTTAAGAACGACGTGCCTGCCCGATTACGAGAAATGCTGCAACTGTTTAAGCAGCCTGATAACACGGTTACTCGCGATCACCTCAAAGGACTCTGCCAGACCTTGTTGCAGGCGGGCGAACAACTCGACTTATCAGCCTGGTGTGAGTTGCTGGATATGGCGCAACGAGCGATCGCTCATTCCGACAATACCTATCGCGCTCTGGCTCCTGTCATCATTAAAGATATCAAACAGGCTCAGGAACTTGTGCTAGCGGGTCGAGCAGATGAAGTCTGTGCCTGCGAATCGTTGTTCCAGCTATTACCTCCCGAAGTGCCGATCGCGCAGATTACCCCGGTCGAGCCTATCTATGAGCAGACAAATGAGCTAGTAAATGAGCTAGTGGCAAATGAGCCTCTTGTTCTGTTCTCTGACCCATTTTTGCCTGAAGCCGATCCGGTTACTTCATTGCAGATGGATGATGAAGACCCGATCGCGGCATCTGAGTCGGCTTTCATGGAGACTCTGTTTAATGAAGCGAATGAAGTTGATGAAGCCGTGCCTCAAGACATTGGGCTAGAAGGACTGTTTATTCAGCTAGAAGAAGATGACTTTGCCGCCGACTTTGACTTAGGACTAGGTGCCGCCGAATCCGCCGCTAGCCAAGCTAATGTTGAGCCAGATTTGAGTCTCATTGAAAGCTTTGAGCAGGCTCCTGCCGAGGGAATCAATGACCGCACCGGACCTGAAGTTGGGATCGCCGAACTTAACTCATTAGCCGATCTGTTTGAGGGAGAACTGCCCGACCTCGGCTTGACATGGCAAGAAGAAGAGGTGATCAACCCTTTATTCGATCGTGCGACGGATATGGAACCAGACTCATCCAGTGATTTCTCCGACCTGCTGTTTGATCCAGTCGATCAAGACAGTTCAGATGACATGGTGCTAGAGGAGATTGAAGAAGAAGACTTGTCTGGTTTGCTCAATGCTGCCGCATTACGGGTTAATGCTCAGAATGGAGAAACCGCTTCTCCGATCGCTGAATCGACTTCAACATTGCCGATCGACTCTACTGATAATGATCTGCCATTCGATTTTGAGCCGCCAGATCTATCGGATGCGTCGGATGATATGGCGATGTTTTTCTTTCCAGAATCCACCCCTACCCCACCAACCGCCCCACGTCGTCCTAAAGAGCCTGAATCTAGCAGATCAACTGGCTTTCAGAATTTAGATGAACTCTTTGATGGGATAGAAGTTGATGAGTTTGTGGATGATTCATTGACCGTTCCGAATGCGGAATCAGATGCCTTGGGAGCCATTTTTGGAATTTCTGAGTTTGAAACATCTGAAGATTTAAATTGGGGCGATCGCGTTTCACGATCGCCCCTTTCTTCCGACACTGGGTTTGATGATCTCGACTCGCTTTTTGCCACCCCATCAGAAGCATCGGGTTTGCTGTTTGAAGAGTCCGCTAGTCCTGAAGCTGAATTGCCTGACTTCACTCTAGACGCTGAACTAGATGCTGAACTAGATGCTGAACTAGATGCTGAACTAGATGCTGAATGGGAGACAGAGTCAGAGTCAGATGATTTCATGGCAACCTTGTTTGAAGATATCTCCCATGATCCATCCTATGATTCTTCCAGTGATTTAGGCGATCGTTCTGATGCTCAGGCAACAGAGCCAGATCCGGAACAAGTCCTTGATGCGAATGCAGCTTCAGATCAAATTACTCTCGATCAATCTACCTTGGAAAATGCGGATATTCTGTCTGATCTTTGGGCAGATACTCTCGTAGCCCCCATTGAACAAGCCAATGGCGAAATCTTCTCAGAAAGCTCTGTTGCTGAGAATCCTTTTGGTGATTTTGTAGAACCCTTTACCCTCGATCCGGAGCCTCAGTTCGACGCAGAACTCTTCACGCTTGACCCAGTCACGCTCGATCAAGATCCGCCAGAGGTTGAAGACCTCAACTTGACATCGAATAGCGAGGAGCGACCTGAAGAGACAAGTATTGACCTGGAAGCCAACTTTTTCTCGATCGAACAGCCCACTCAGCCAGACACAAATGTTTTAGAGACGATTACTTCAGAAACGCTCGACTCGATCGCAGTTGATGACAATCCGTTTGCTGATCTGGATGCTCTGTTTGTGGACGAAGAGAGTATCCTTCCAGTTGGGGAAGGCGTTGGCGTAGAGAAACATCCTGATGCAGAGGATGCTACGCCTATCATTCGCGTAGAAACGTTAGAGGCTGATTTAGAGGCAGATTTATTAGATATACCTGACCGTTCAGACATCTCGGACACTCCGGATACTTATGAAAGTCTTACTCAAGACGCGATCGTGGCAGATTCGTCCGATGAAATTGACTTCGATCCCTTCTTCCTGGATGGTACAGAGCAACTACTAGAAACCGAGGAGACGAACCTTGCAGAAGAGGTTAGCTTTGAGTCTGTGCCCTTGGCTGAACCAGGACTTTTTGAAGCCGAAGCCGCTAACATTGCCGCCGATGATGACTTTGCTGACCTAGAGGCAATGTTGGCAGCAGAACCTCTTGCTCCAGATAGCTCAGAGGTTTCAGATATCACAGCCTTCGTTGCTGCCGAAACAGACGATTTTTCAGATGATTTTTCAGATCTAGAAGCGATGCTAGCTGAGGATCTGTCTGCGATCGCTGTTCCTGCTGAGGTAGACGAGTTTGCTGACCTAGAAGCTCTGCTGGATGAACCTGAACTTCCACTATCCCCGCTACTGGCTGTTCCGAAAATAATTGATTTGGTAGAAGTCGAGGATGAGTTTAGCGATCTAGAAGCGTTGTTACAAGATGCGGATCAAAAGTTAGGGATTGGTTCCTCTCCAACACGGAATCCGGCTCTGGTAACGAATCGTCGTCTGGCTCGTCGGAATGTCATTGCCGATCAGACGATGCGGGTGTCAGTCAAGCATTTGGATAACCTGAACAACCTGGTCGGAGAACTCGTTGTCAACCGGAATAGCTTAGAGCAAACTCAAGAACGTCTGCGTCAATTCCTTGACAACCTACTTTATCAAGTGCAGCAACTCAGCGATGTGGGGCAACGGATGCGAGATTTGTATGAGCGATCGCTTCTGGAAAGTTCCCTGCTCTCTAGCCGTCGCACTAGCTCTAGCCTCTCGTTTGGTGGCTACACGTCCAATCAAACCAGTCATGCGGCTGGTGTTAGTTTTGATGCGCTAGAAATGGACAGGTTTACAGGGTTCCATGTGCTTTCGCAGGAGATGATTGAACTGATCGTGCGAGTGCGAGAGTCGGCTTCTGACATTGATTTCGTGGTGGAGGAAAGCGATCAAGTCACGCGCAATTTCCGTCAGATTACCACGCAGCTTCAGGAAGGCTTGACCCGCTCTCGAATGGTGCCTTTTGCCCACACCGCCGATCGTCTGCCTAGAGGAGTCCGTGATAATGCCATCAAATATGGTAAGCAAGCAGAACTGGCGATCGAAGGGCGAGATACTTTAATCGACAAGATGATCGTTGAGCAGCTATATGACCCGATGACACACCTGGTGAATAATGCGATCGCGCATGGCATTGAAACGCCTGAAGAGCGGATTGCCGCAGGTAAATCTCCAGTTGGTCGGATTACAATTCGCGCCTTTCATCAAGGCAACCAAACCGTCATTTCGGTGAGTGATGATGGAGCAGGGATCAATCCAGAGAAAGTGAAAGCCAAAGCTCTTGCCAGAAAATTAATTACCCCTGCTGATGTCAGGCAAATGTCTCGTCTGGATACCTATGATTTGCTGTTTTATCACGGCTTCAGTACGGTTGATCAAGTCGATGATTTAAGAGGACGCGGGGTGGGGCTGGATGTCGTTCGTAACAACTTGAACGAAATTCGAGGGGCAATCAGCATTGACTCTGCGATCGGCAAGGGAACCACCTTCACTATTCGTCTACCCCTCACCCTCAGCATTTCTAAAGCCCTCTGCTGCGTTAGCAACCGCGCCCGGATTGCCTTCCCAATGGATGGGGTGGAAGATATGTTTGATGTTCCCAAAGATCGAATTCAAACGGATGAGAATGGGAATACCTGTATCCAATGGCGTGACTTGATGCTGCCCTTCCAGCCTCTATCCAATCTGCTGAAATACAATCGTATTCTGGGTCGAGGCAGCGTTTATGGGGGCAATCAAGAAGAAGATATGCTGTCGATCATTGTTCTCCGCAGTGCTGGAAACTTTTTGGCACTTCAGGTGGATCAAGTTCTTGGTGAACAAGAAATTGTCATTAAACAACTTGAAGGACCCGTCCCTAAACCGATCGGAGTGGCTGGCGCAACGGTATTAGGAGATGGGCGGATTATGCCGATCGCCGATGTCTTGGAACTGATTGACCTATCTCAAGGGCGGATTCGCCGCGAAGCAGGGAGTTCCCTCTGGGAAACGAGCAGTGACCACCTTCCACCCGAACCCAGCAGCAAGAGCGAACCTACCGTGCTGATTGTAGATGACTCGATTACTGTGCGAGAGTTGCTCTCCATGACATTCAGCAAAGTTGGCTATCGAGTCGAGCAAGCCCGCGATGGTCAGGAAGCCTGGGAAAAACTGCGATCGGGTCTTCCCTGTGATCTCGTCTTCTGTGATATTGAAATGCCGCGCATGGATGGTTTAGAACTCCTGTCGCGCATCCAGAAAGATCCCAACCTGCTTCATTTGCCGATCGCCATGCTCACTTCTAGAGGAGCCGATCGTCATCGTCAGATGGCAGTTCAACTCGGTGCAAAGGGTTACTTTACCAAGCCTTATCTAGAAGAAGTCTTGCTTGATGCAGCACAGCGCATGCTAAGAGGTGAGGTGTTGGTGGTAGGAAGTAATGATAAATAATGTGGGGACAATTTAGACAATTGAGTTAGCTGTCCTAGAGCGCCCCTAGAGGGCGATCGTCCCCGTTTAAGCTAAAAGCAGTTTAGCCTTCCAGCGCCTTATGCCCCATACGACTCACTCAAATCCGGTTCTGCTCGTTCATGGAATTGATGACACCGAAATAATTTTTTGGAAAATGAAGTTGCACTTAGAAAAGCAGGGGCGATCGGTGCATAGTCTGAATTTGGTTCCATGTAATGGCGATGTGTGTTTGAGTGTATTGGCACGACAGGTTGCCAAATATGTTGATCGAGTGTTTGTTCCAACGCAAGCGATCGATTTGGTGGGCTTCAGCATGGGCGGCATTATTAGTCGATATTATGTGCAGCGATTGGGTGGAATTCGGCGAGTCCAACGATTTGTGACGATCGCGTCTCCCCACAATGGCACTTGGGCTGCATACAGTCGCTCCAATTTAGGCTGTGTGCAAATGCGTCCAAACAGCCTTTTCTTAGAGAATCTCAATCAGGATGCACTGATCTTGAAACAAATCAATTTCACTTCAATCTGGACACCGCTTGATTTAATTATTATTCCAGCGAATAGTTCACAGCTTCCTGTTGGCAAAGACAAGCCTGTGTGGGTGGGAGGGCACGCCTGGATGGTGTCGGATACAAAAGGGATTGAAGCGGTTGCAGAAGAATTATCAGAACCGTTGAGAACGCCGATCGGTTGGGCAAAATCTGCCTAGGTTTAAACCTAGCTTTAAACAAAGTGTTGACTCGCCTCCAGAAAATGATTGTGCTAGCTTGGTACTGAATCAGGACTGAGGACTGAATGGTTGAGGACTGAGTTTAAACTACGACTTTTCAAGTCTAGGAGATATTTGATTGGTTGCAATCCGAAAGGTGGCTGCAAATTTAACAATCAAAGCAGTGTTTTTCTCTGTAATGATTGGCAGTTTAATCTCAATTTGCCTCTGGGAATTGAGACGTTCAGAGCCGATCGCCCCCAACTATATTCAAACGATCGATTACTCTGTCTTTCAGATGGGTGACATCATTTTTCGATGGGGCGATAGCCGATTAAGCCAAACCGTAACAGCCCTCGATCGTCATCCTCGCTTTTCTCATGTAGGTATTGTAAAACTGATTGAGCGTCGTCCTTATATCATTCACGCTTCAGTGGGAGCAGAGAACGATAAAGCGATAGTCAAGATTGAACCGTTAGAAGTGTTTTTGGCAAACGATCGAGCGTTATCTGTAGGGATCTATCGACTCCGAAATCAGAGCAATATCTTGGGTGATGAAGTGGCGAATGTTGCTCATGGCTATGCATTGCGAGAGGTCCCTTTTGACTCAGAATTTGATCTAAAAACAATCGATCGGTTTTATTGTACTGAGTTAGTTTGGAGAGCCTATCAAACAGTTGGCATTGATCTAGTCAATGGGGTATTCGATCGATTGGAAACTCCGCTATTCCAAAAAGATCTTTTGCTTCCTGGAACATTAATGAACAGTCCAGATTTAGAAGAAGTGTATTTCGTTCAATTTAAGCAGTAAACATCCTATGAAAAGACGGCATTTGCTATTGATTGGTTTGGCGATCGGAGGTTCCTTACTTCTGAATGGCTGTTTTGGTTCAGGTCCCTCGAAAACGGTTCGGCAATTCTTTACGGCACTAGAAGAAGGCGATTCAAAGAAGATAAATGATCTCCTTTCATCAAGTGCCCAGTTTGGTGGAGTGAGTTCAGCAATCTTATCTAAAGCCTCTGCTGCAATTAAGGCATCTGGAGGGATTCAGGAAGTCAAAATTAACGATGAGTCTGTGACAGGAGATTCAGCCAGAGTCACCTACACCATTAAATTTAAGAATGGTCAACAAGAGGATGGCACGGCACAACTGGTGAAAGAAGACAGAGAGTGGAAGATCAATAGCCTCTAGGATGAGAGAAAGAAGGTGACTTTCTCAATTTCCTCCTTCATTGATACCCCGCCGCCTGTAACGAAAACAATCTGGCATAGCGTCCGTCAAGCCGTATCAACTCTTCATGGGTGCCTTGCTCCAGCACCTTACCATCGACTAGGACGATGATCTGATCGGCAATGCGAACGGTTGAGAAACGATGAGAAATCAAAATTGCCATTTGATGTTCTGTGACTTGGCGCAGTTGATTGAAAATCTCGACTTCGGCTTCAGCATCAACAGCAGACGTGGGTTCATCGAGAACCAAAATATCGGCTCTCGATCGCATAAACGCTCGTGAAAGTGCGATCTTCTGCCACTGCCCTCCAGATAATTCTCGTCCATTTTTGAACCAGCGTCCTAATTGGGTTTGGAAGCTTTCTGGCAGTTCTTGGATGAAGGGATAAGCTGTTCCTTTTTCAGCCGCCGTTTTCCACTGATGGCGATCGTCCAGATATTCGACATCGCCAATGCCCACGTTTTCACCCACCGTAAATTGGTAGCGAACAAAGTTCTGAAAAATTACGCCAATCCGACGTTGTAAAACTTCGATATTCCATTCCTGCAAGTCTCGTCCATCCAAAAGAATTCGTCCAGAATCAGGAGTGTAGAGGCGAGTCAGGAGTTTGATCAAAGTCGTTTTACCAGAGCCGTTTTTGCCGACGATCGCCAATTTCTTGCCGGGTTGCAGATGAAATGAAACCCCATTCAAGGCAGGCTCATTGTTGCCTGGATAGGTAAACGAGACATTCTCGAAGCGAATTCCATCTCCTGGATGAATGCCATACGCCGCGTAGCCTGATGGAATAGGGACTTCTGTTTCCAGGAATTCGTAGAGATTGGAAAGGTAGAGGCTATCTTCGTACATACCACCGATCGCTGCCAGCATCGAAGCAAATGTCGATTGTCCTTGACGAAAGACAACCAGATACATTGTCAAGTCACCCAGTGAGATGCGTCCCGCGATCGCTTCCATCACAATCCAGACATACGTAATATAGAATGCTGCCGTACTAACCAAGCTCAACACATAGCTCCAGAGGCTTCGACGGGTGGTTAAATCTCGATCTTCGGTGTAGAGGCGATCGAAAATAGCACGGTAGCGATCGAGCAACGTCTCGCCCAACTGATATAGCTTCACTTCCATCGCCGAATCTTCTCGCGCAATCAAGGTTTCTAGATAGGTCTGCTGGCGGGTTTCTGGGGCACGACGACGGAACAACCGAAAAGCAGTCTGAGCAAAGCGGGTCTCGGCAATGAATGCTGGAATCGCTGCCAAGATCAGCATCAACACCAACCAGAGCGAAAATTGCAGCAGCAAACTGCCATAGGTAACGAGCGACAGGCTATCTTTGACTAACCCAAAGGTGCGCCCCACCAAACTCAATGGACGAACCGATGCCTCTCGTCGCGCCCGCGTCATTTTGTCGTAAAACTCCGAATCCTCAAAATGCGCCAGATCCAGTGTTAGTGCTTTTTCCAGGATCAACACATTTACTTTCTGTCCGAGCAGCGCTCGCAAAAGAGACTGACAAAGGGCAATGCCTTGCTGACTGCCAGACAAGAAGGCAATGGCGATCGCCTCCACTCCCAAATATTGCAACGCCAACCACTGATCTGTCTTTTGTCCCGATCGCGACGCCAACACTACCCCATCCACAATCAGTTTGCCTACATATGCCACGAGTGCGGGAAGGAGTCCGGCAAGGATGGTCAAAAATGCTAATCCGATCGTCAGCTTGCGATCTGTCGTCCAGACTAGCTGCACGGCTCGACTACAGTATTGAAAGATCGAAAGCGATTGACGAAGTTTTTGCAGAGGCGATCGACGGGGAGCAGGTTGAGGCTGAGTAGTCATACCTTAACGATAGCGAAATATTTTTTTACAATAAAATTGATAATGTCATCTCTGCTTTCCCACACTGACCTATGGCAATAATGGACGATCGCAAAAAGCGTATTATGGAACATTTAGCTCGCAGCAGCGGACGCTACAATCTGCCGTCCGCTGGTTCCATTCAGAAAAGCGACCGGAAACAGCGCATTATGGATCATGTCCGCAGAACCCTAGGCAGCTAAACCCGTCTCAATCTACCAAATCGGTGCTTCCCGTCTTAATCCATCTTAGGGATGGAAATTCAATAAACTGCAATTCTTGTGGGATAGGCATCTTGCCCGTCCGAGCGAGTGAGGATACCGACCCCACAATTTATTTAATTCATGATCCTTTGAATTGACTGAATCTTTTTTCCGGAATTTCAGTCCATAAGAATTGATAAGGAACTTTTGCTGGAAGAAGGCACGTTAAGCTTCCAGAAAGTTCTTAGAATTGAAATGCTCCGAATGCAGTATTCCATATTTGGGTCTGGCGTGAGGAATCTAAGGAGGTAAAACAACGCGGTGAACATTGCTGAGCTATTTGCTAGGGGCGGTCCTGCCATGTGGCCCCTGCTGCTTCTCTCCTTTCTGGCACTGAGTACAATCATTGAGCGGTCTTGGTTCTGGTCAAAAATTCTGACCCGTGAGCGAGAGGTATCGGGTCGGGTGTTAGAAGCGGCTCGTCGGGATTGGGGGGCAGCGGCAGAGATCGCCCGGAAATCAAGTGACCAACCGATTGGGCGGTTTCTCTATGCGGCACTAGAATTACAAGATCCCGATCCGGAAGTGTTCCAGCTTGCCTTGCAAGCATCGGCAGATGAAGAACTGGCGGCGATGCGGCGAGGAGAGAAAATGCTGGAGGCGGCGATCGCGATCGCTCCTCTGTTAGGGCTGTTGGGTACTGTTTTAGGATTGATCAACTCGCTGAGCTCAATTCGGATCGGTGATTTGGGTACAGATGCTACGGCTGGCGTGACACTGGGTATTTCAGAGGCACTGATTACAACCGCGTTTGGACTCATTATCGCGATTACTGTTCTTGCCTTCTTTCGTTTGTTCCATAGCTTCGTATCAGGACAGGCAAAGATATTTCGTCAAGCCGGGAATGATCTGGAATTGCTCTATCGCAAAGACTGGATGCGGAAGAGCAATCGATCTTCAAGCTAAAAACTGAATTTAACCCATCTTATTTGTCTAGTTCATTTGGAGATTTTATTGGATACTGAGACGCACAGCTTGCTGAAGAAGGGGATTGTAGGGAGTTTGGCATGAAGATTGACTTTGACAATGGTTCGGAACAAGAGGTGCGAATTGAAATCGTGCCTCTAATCGACGTGATTTTTTGCATTCTGACATTTTTTATTCTTGCTGCCGTGACGTTGACTCGGCAAACCGCGATCAATGTGGATCTCCCTAGAGCCTCTACAGGAACGACACAATTGAGAGAACTTTTGATTGTGAGCGTCGATCCGATCGGGCAAACCTATATTGAAAATCAACCTGTCGGTCGTGATCAGCTTTACCAACAATTAGTAGAGTTTCGTCGGATCAGCCCAGAGGGGACGATCGCCCTTTATGCGTCTCCTGCTGCTAGCTACAACGATGTGATCCAGGTTTTAGATTTGTTAAAACAGGCAGGTGGAAACCGGATTGCACTAGCTACTCGACCCCAAACAGACGGTTCTGACGGTGAGCCAATCCCTAATCTGTCGCCTGGTGTTGAAGGGCAAAGTCCGTTTCCTGGCTTAGACCAATATGAACTTGAACCGATTCCAGGTTTAGAGGAACTACCCGGTTCATCGTTCAGTCCTAGTGCCCCTCCTAGTTCAGTGGCACCTAATGCCCAACCAGATCCAAGTTTTGGAGTCGATCCAGCATCTTCAGATTCAGACTTTGGCAAACCAGTTCCATAACTTGAACTAACGGCGAGTTTTCCCTTATGTCTTATGGCTCACTCATTTGAAAATTGCTGTAACTAAAAAAATTATTCTTTAAACGAAACGGTAGCTTCCTCCCCCCATGAATGAGGCAGACTAGATATAGAGCTAACAATAAATTTGCGGAAGAGGAAGCTGAAGTGACAATGAGCAACAATCGCAAGGAAATGAATTCGGGGCAGTCCCCTGAATCTTCTAACAGCGTGAACCCAAGCTTTAATTTTGATATGTGGGCTTATGCAGTGAGGCAGCAGATGATCGCGGCGCTCAAGAAACGAGAGAATGCGCGCAACTCATGAAGCAAAACTTTAGTCAAGAAAATTTCTGTCATAGAAGTTGCGATTTAAGAGCGCTACCCCCAATGCAAGGGTGAACGGCGTTTCGCCCCTACAGGGATGGCTCACCCATTTGAAAATTTCTATAATTCACTTCCTTGTTTTGGCATCAACACCGATCGATGTCGTTGAGGTTCACCAAGCATCACAACGGAGCAACGCAACTGTTTCACTACTTCTGTTGTGATATTCCCGATCGCCAAATCACTGACATTAATGCGGCGACGCACGGTACGTAAGATCACTAGATCAAAGGATTGGGCAGCCTCAATAATTGCAGCCGCTACATCATCAGAGCGGATGATGCGAATCTCCGGCGTAGCACCGGATGAACAGCCGGAAGCCAACTGCGTTAACTGGGATTGAATCCAAGCAATCCGAGTAGGAGAACTATGACGATCGCAGATATGCAGCAGTGTCACATTGGCACAATTCGTATCTGCTAAGATTTCGGCAAACCGAACCATATGCATAGCTTGTTGGGTAAGCTCCTCGATCGGCACTAAAATCCGGCGAATATTGGCAGGAGAATCGAGTAATCGTGTTATTGCAACAGGGCAGTGCGTTGCCCAAAGCACCTGATCGATCACATTGCCGAACAGGCGCGCTCGAAATCCTTCCGTTTCCCCCCATCCTAGAATAATTAAGTCAGCCTGTTGCTCTCGGCTAGCCCGATTGATCCCCTGAGCAATGCTGTCATCAATTCGCAGTAAAGGTTTGGTTTCTACGCCCAACTCTCGACTCAAATCGCTTGCTTTTAACAAAAGAGTTTGGCTCCGCTCCAGGGCAATTTCCAGTTCAGGCGCATCCATATGAACGTGAGCCGTGGCGATCGATAAGGGCACAATCCGCCCTGATTCATGCCGCACCAGCAATGCCGCCATTTCAATTAGGTCTCGTTCGGTTTGAGGATTGTAAACGGGAACGACCACTGTAAGCGGTTTATCTGTTTCACTAGATCGCCGTTGGTCTAAACGCCAATCGGCGTCCTCTGCATCGCTTTCTGTATGCTTTCCGGCTGGCGTTAACCCAGATGCCGCACGAGCCGTAATAATGGGTCCTACTGTAGCCGTGACCAACATCAAAACAATGACGCTGTTGAGTACTTCCTCAGTCAGAATTCCGGCTCGATAACCGACGAATGTAGCTGCTAATGTTGCCGCCACTTGGGGTAGCGACAGCGACCACATGGTGATCATCTCGCGCCAGCTATAACGATATGCTAGTTTTGCTAACAGAGCGGCGAGAAACTTGCTGGTAGTTAGCCCAATGACGACAGCCAACGTTAACCAAATTGCACCAATACTTTCAATGAATGCCGGAATGTTGATTAATAAACCAATATCCACGAAAAAGATGGGCATGAATAAAACATTACCCACGAAAAGGATTTTTCCTTTGACAGGCCCTTCGCCAACCACACTGTTAACAGCTAACCCTGCTAAAAATGCGCCAACAATTTTCTCAACTCCAATCAATTCTGCTCCCAAAGCCGCCAAAAATACGACGAGTAGCACAAACAGAAATTGATTGCCTTCTTCATCTCCAGAACGGCGAAAGAATTCCTTACCTAGCCAATTAAAGCCAAGCAAAATTAGGGCTGAGTAAAGAAGTAGCGATATCAATAATCTGGCAAGTTCGAGTGTACTGAAATTTCCTTCGTTGATCCCGACACAGATGGCTAGAACTAGCAAAGCGCCAATGTCGGTGAAAATAGTAGCGCCGATCGTCACGGTCACAGCTTCATTACGAACCACTCCTAAGCGACTGACGATCGGGTATGCCAACAGCGTATGAGAGGCGAAAAGAGAACCAATCAGGATGGAAGCATTCCAATTAAAATTAAACAATCGACCGACGATTGTTCCCATGATTAGGGGCACGATGAACGTGAAAAACCCAAATCCAGCCGATCGATGTTTGGTGGCTCGAAATTGCTCAATATCGATTTCTAGACCTGCGACAAAAAGCAGGTAAACCAAGCCAATCCCGGAGAGCAATTTCATGGTCTCCGATTCGGATTGAAGCAGTTTCAACCCATTAGGACCTAAAGCAACTCCTGCTAACAGTAATCCCAGCAATCCAGGTAGCCTGAATCGCTCGAAGCATAGGGGAACGATCAGGATGACCGCTAACAGAATCGCAAATGTGACGATCGGTTCTAGTTGCATTGATCCTAAGTTAAATTTGGCAATAAGATTGAATCTCCAAATTTGGGAAAACTGCGTCGTTTCTCCCAGAATTTGGGGGCAAGAGGTCTGTAGAAGCGACAGGATATTTGAGCGTAACCTCCCTGATGAGAATACTTTAAAACGCCAATTAAACAATATCTGCCTAAGGTTGGAATGGAAAGATTATAGATGGATTTGGCTGAGAATGATTCGCAGACGATCGTAGTCATCCTTGAGCAGAATACTGAGCGATCGTCCCACACCAACCAACCAGGCGCGATCGGCATGTCGGAGTCGATAGATTTCTCGAATTGCGGCGGCGGTCAGCGCATCAACTGGCGCACCATTCACTTGCAGAAGCGTTCGCAAAAAATCGACTTGTTCACTAAAGCAAACGACTTCATCCGGATCGCAGTAATAGACTGCTTGATGAACTTGCGGAGGACGAGGCGGCAGGTGTTGATAAATAATTTCTGTTTTAGAGCCTTGGGAACTATTCGAGCCGTTCCTGGAGGATGGAGACGGCTGAAACCCCACGATCGCCGCCCGAAACTCAGTCTTCAACATGGCGAAGATTTGGGGTTGCTGTTCTCGCAGATCTTGCAGCGATAACCCTAATGCTCTGGCCCGATGAACAGAATCGATCGGGCTGGTGGTGGCATGGTAGACAACGGCATAGATCTGATTACCAGATTCTTCATCGATCGCCTTCACCCAACTGCCAAAAGGCGGCATGGCTGCAAAACTCAGATCCTCTGGCTCAAGACATTGCGCCAGAAACTCAGTCGTCGCCGTTTCAATCACCTCAGCAATATAATCGGGATGACGATCGGGCGTTGCAAATTGGGGCAAAGGTAAGCGCATCGTGAGGAAGCTCTATTTTTTACTGCGTCCAGCAGTGGCATCTACGAGTTCTATCTCAGACAACTGAAAAGTGACTAATTTGTCCCAGTTGCCGCCTTCAAACAGAACTGCCACTCGACCCCTACTAATCCGTTGGACTAATCCTTGATAGCCATAGTAGATATCGTTGACATTTTTCACGCGAACGGCTGAACCTGGCAGAATCATAGTTAGCAGCAAAGTGAGTAGTTAATGATCTCTATCCAGCTTAGAGCAAATTTGTCGAAAGTAGGGGTGAAGCATTTGGCAAACACGCTATGAATTCTTCCAAAATTATGTTCCAAAGGCTTTGCCCCTGCTTTGGCACAAGCATCTGTTTGGCTCCGTTGCCAACACTCTTGGAAACGTTGCAGCAAACCGTTCAAGACAATCCGTAGAAACATTAGTTCGCCTGTACACTGGAATCACAAGGCGATCGGGTTAGAGGAATCATGGTTCAGATCATTCCAGCAAGCGATCTCTCATTGCATGACGTTAAGCAAAAGTTCAACCTGCAACAGCTTTGGGATAGTCAGTTTTTTCTAGAGTGGCAAGGAGAGCTACCGGATATTTCTGATTCTGAAAAAAATTGGCTCGATCAAATCAAGACGGATTTTTTGAGTCTGGTTGAATATCCTCTTCATGAGGAAATCGTGAAAATGTTTGCACTGGCTCCTCTATTGCTGCTGGCAGGGTTAGCTTGGTTTCCCTTTTTACCAATTGCTGAAAAACAAGTAGACATCGCTTTCGAGAATGAAGAAACGATCGTTCGGGGCAGGATTGATCTATTGATTCTGCATCAACAGCTATGGGTTGCTGTAGTCGAATCGAAGCGGCAACGGTTCAATGTCACAGAGGCACGTCAAACTCATTAAACAAGACTCATCATCGTATGGATTGTCTCGTCTCTTCTCGATGCTTAATCCAGGCAACAAACTCTATGAAGTCTTAAAAATATTGAAGCAATTGAAAACGATCGTCCTCAGAGACGCTGGCTGAAAAGGGGTATTCCTGACTAAACCTGTCCCTAACTCCCCAACCTTAGGGAAAATCAAACTCAAAGTCCGCCAGAATTGGGAATTTAGGGGGTGAATGCAAGACACTCCTGAACGGTAGAGATCGATCGCCCAGGAGATCGCATACTTTGACTTCAGCAACAGTGCTGAGACAAACACGCGATTGTGCAATAGCCTGAATCAGAGGAATCCGAGAGGATGAAATAGATGGTGTATATTTTGATACTTAACTCTACCATCTACTGATCTTCTCACTTAATCGTCACGCTATGAATTTAGAAGAATTTAGAAATGCTTATCTAGAAGCCCAAAATGGACTAGGGAATGACTTGCAAACCCTAATCAACCTTACTAGAACCCTCACCGAACTTGCTTCAAGGTTAAACGATCGAGCCGAATCAATTCAAGCCAACTATGCCAGAATGAACGCGGTAGTTGAGCAATTTCTTAATGAACAAGAGAATTCGTAGTATCCGAAGCATCGAGCTTAGCAAGTTCAGATTCGATCGCCGCAGTAACGTCTTGAAGTGCAACAGGTTTAGTGAGATATAAACGAGCGCCTAAACTAAATGCTTTTTGTTTCTCCTGTCGAAATGCATGAGCAGACATGATAATGACGGGTATCGATCGATACGGTGACTGTTGCAGTTGTTGTAGTAATTCGTACCCGTCTATCTGAGGCAACCTGAGATCAAGCAGAATCAATTGAGGGCTAAATTCAGCAATTTTTTGGAAAAAGTTGAGACCATCCGGAATTCCGCAAACGGTGTAGCCTTCAAATTCTAAAAACTCTTGGAGCAAACAACGGTTGACCTCAACATCTTCAACAATTAGGATTCGTTTGTTCACAACCATCTCCACAAATTACGTGCAATCCGCTTGAATAATTACTTTTATGTAAGGGCGATCGGCGGTTTATCCCTACGCACGATTGGCTCAGAGAAAGGTATCAATAAAGACTTTTCAAACATCCTCTCAACCTTAAAACCTTTATCTCTGCCCTCAGCACCGTAGACATTAGCATATTCCGGTAATTTTTGGAATGCAAGCTAAGAACTTCCACTTACAGCGATTTCCAGTAGGATGGGCACTGCTTATCGTGTCGAGAATGCCTCGCTGAAGCGACGGGTGATTGGCTCTAGCAAGAAGGTTAAGACCGATCGCTGCCTCGTCACAATTTCTGCTGTTGCTGCCATACCAGGGACGAGTTCCACGTCACGATTTTGCACCGGAACAGAAATTGCAGTGCGATCGAGCCGAACTTTAGCCGTGAAGACCAACCCCAAATCTTTGTCTACTGTGGCATTTGGGCTAATTTGAACCACTTCACCATTAATAGTACCGAACTCTTGGAATGGGAACGTGGCAATCTTAATCTTCGCCCGCATTCCTGCTTCAATGAATCCAATATCGCGATTGAGAACTTTCACTTCCAACATTAAATCTTGACCATCCGGCAAAATCGAGAGCAATTCTTCGCCAGGTTCGATCGTCCGCTTTCCCAATGTCGCTTGCAGATTGTAGATTTTGCCAGAAATAGGAGCCGTGATTGTCTCACCAGATGTCTTGATTTGGGCTTGTGCCAGTTGACCCTCAACGTTAGCCAGTTCTTCCCGGCGGCGGGTCAATTGCGACAAAACATCACTTTCTCGTTCTGCCCCCACCCGTTCAGACGCTCTCAACGCAGCTTGATAAGATTGTTCGGCTTGTTGAATGGCTTGCTGCTGACCCACAATTTCTTGTTCCAAGGATGCCACCTGATCCTGCGCCTGCGTCAATCGATCTTTCGCTTCTAAATAATCAAATCGAGGAACGGCTCCTTCCCCTTCTACCAACGTCCGCAAAGTACGTTCTCGCTCTTGAGCCGTCAGCAGTGTCGATCGAGCATTTATCAAATTTTCCTGGAGTCTAGCCAACTGCGCCTCTGCTTCTCCGATCGCCGCCAAATACCGTTGCACTTCCGCCTCAGCCGCCGCTTGTTGGGTACTATACTCTCGAAGCCGAGCTTCCAATAGCTGATCCTGCAATAAGTTTCCCGTATCGGTTTGCCCAGACTGTTCCGCTTCCAGACGGGCAACATCTTGGCGAATCAACTCAGCCGATTTTTCTAGCCGATCGACTTCCGACTGAGATAGCTCCGGGTCTTGCACAATCAAGACATCTCCCTTCTCAACATAATCCCCTTCCTTTACGCGAATCTCGCTGATCAAGCCTCCATCCAATGCTTGCACAGGCTGAACTTGCGTTGATGGAACCAGTTCTCCCTGCGTCACCGCTACCTCATCAACCTTGCTAAAATAGGCCCAACCAATCACACCCATCACGATCGCCGTCAGTGTTCCTGCCATCAACCGAGTGTAGAGCGGCGGCAATTCTCGAACGGCTTTGCCTAACTCATAAGATAGGTAATCTTCTGGGTTAACAAACTGTTGGCGCGTCTGACGGGCATGAGCGGCGGAAGAGGGCAGTTGAGAATCCATAGTTTCAGCTAAGGTAGAGCGTAGATCAGTAATTCAGATCAAATTCAAATTAGGATTGCTTTGTTATCAACGTTACGAGCCAATGAGAATCGTAACTCTACTCAGTCTAGCGTTCCCACACCGATCGCCAAGTCACACAATCGATCGGCATCACGCTTCAGAGAAGCAAACTATTTGCGAGATAGCCCACTGCTTAGGCGATCGGGGAAAACACTAACCCCCATGACGATCTTCACAGCAATTAAGTGTCCTCTCTTCATCCTTACATCCTTCCTATCTTGATCTTGACACCTCAAACCCCTGTAACCCTTCTGGTAGCTCATATTCGACCACGACCTCCTTCACATTGGCGGCTGGCGACCCTTGATGACACCAACGAATCATTTCTTCAACTTTAGAGTGAGATCCCTCGAAAACAGCCTCCACACGACCATCCCGCAGATTGCGAACCCATCCATTGAGCTTTAGCAACCGTGCCATATCCCAGGCGGAAGCACGATACCCAACCCCTTGCACTTTGCCAGAGACAAGCACATGGGCACGAATTTGTTTTGATGATGATTGTGAGTCGCTCATAGGTACGAAGCATTTGACAAACACGTTCTACTAATTAAGATCCAGTGAACCACTAAGGCACGAAGAGAAGTTGCTTACTGCTTTTGTGGTCATTGTTTTTCTTGTAACGGCTTGCAAAAGTCCTCCAACCCAACCCGAATCGTGTAGAGAACCACGGGCGTTGCCAAAATTTCGGGAATCGCGGTTTCAGATGCCAGCAACGTGATCACTTTGGCGATCGATCCGGTGAGCAGCACATCCTTTACCCCAGTCTGGCAGAGAAACACGCGCCACCGCTTTGCCAAACCATCCAACCAGTCATCCGATCGATCCGGTTCTTGCCCGACCTGAAGCGCTAGGGCGATCGCTGCATCCTCCAGATCCCCTTCGCAGTCTTCAATCATATCAAGCGCCCTCAAGGCAACTGGGTTATCCGCTAATTCAACGCGATATTGCCCAATTTCATCCGATGTCAATCTGATCATGTCGCCATTCTAGTACCAATTTGAAGAGAGGACTCCACCCCCCTTATTCTAGTAATGAGGTAATGGAGTGATGGAGTGTTCTTCTGTCTTCTTTGTCCCCCTCTTCATCCCTCATCCTTCATTACAACCTCTCTCCCCCGTTGCGGTTCTCCCCAAATTACCCGTTCTTGCTTGTAGATGGCAATCCCTGGTTTCGCGCCCTTTGGCTTAAACACCTGCTTTGGTTCTGTGTAGACGACAGGCGCTCGATCACTCTGACGGGCACGACTATAAAACGCTGCTAGATCCGCCGTAAATTGCAGGTCGGTATCGTCGGGGGCAGTTCCCGGTTCTAGTCGCAGGAGGACATGGCTCCCAGGAATCTCTTGCGTGTGGAACCAGAGATCATAGTCTCCAGCAAGGCGGAACGTGAGTTGATCGTTCTGACGATTGTTGCGTCCGATCAAGATTTCAAAGCCGTTGGGAGTGCGATAGCGGAGAAAATTTGTCGTTTGGGGGGTGTTCGATCGATAGCGTTGCTCTGGATCATCCAGGTAGCTTTGTTGAATCAGTTCGTCGCGGATTTCGGTGAGTGAGGCGAGATCGTCAGGCTTGTGATAGCGATCGAGTTGAGCAATAGCAACTTCGACTTGTTCCAGGTAATCGATTTCTGACTGGACTTCTGTGAGGAGGGGTTCGAGGGCAAAGCGCGATCGCTTCAACTTCTGATGACGCTTGTAGAGTCCCTGAGCATTCTGCACCGCATTTTTCTCTGGATTAAGAGGAATATTCACTGGTTCACCTGTAGCAAAATCTAGCAGAGCAATTTGTTTCATTCCAGGTTGCCATTCATGCAAATATGCCATTAGCAAATCTGCCTGCTCCCGATATTGGTCTGCCTGATCCGACTGACTGAGGCGTTTCCGAAAATCTTGTGCTTTCACAGATAGTTTTTTCAGAATGTGGCTAAGTTTTTGGCTGATCTGATGCCGCAGTTGCGAAAACTCTTGCTCATTGAGGCGATCGCGATAGTACTGATTGAGTAATGCCTGAACCGTTTTTTCAGGTCGTATCCTGTTCCAGCCCATGACCGTGTAGCCGCCTTGAGGCAGCCAGCCCGGTTGAAATTGTTCTCGCTCTAGGGCACGGAGCCACTCTTGCCAGCGATCGAATAATGTTTGCCACTCTTTGAGGCTTAGCGTATCTGTCGATTGCTCCGGATCGAGGTCTGCTACCTGAATCATCGACAGCACTAAGGCTGAACTCAGACCCCGATAATTCTTTAGCAAGTTTCGCCGTAATGTGTCTGGAATCAGGCTAATTCGCTCCTGCCAACGGCTTTGGGGTTCTTCCAATGTCGGAATGGGATCGGTCAATGTGGGAGGAATGTCATACGGTTGCCCCGTTTGAATCGTGCGAACGCTGGATTGTTGATGACTGACCTGATGGGCAGCCGTGACAACCTGATTGGTCTGATTCGTCAAAATGATGTTGCTATATTTGCCCATAATTTCGACGTAGAGATGCCAGAGTGCTGGATCTCCAGGGCGACGAGCAAACTGCAAATCGATCACTCGTTCCCACGGGGCAATTGTTTCGATCGCCGTCAAGGCTAACCCACCCAACTGATGCCGCAACTGCTGACTGAAAGTAAACGTATCGGGGGTTCGAGGGGGTGGATCGCTAATGCATACTCGTGCGGCTTGTGGATGCCAAGAGAGCATTAACCAACCCCGTTGATCGAGGGTTCGCAGGGCAAGAGCGATGGTGTAGCGATCGCACTGATAAACCTGCTCTAACCGTGCTGGGAGCCAATCCGATCGCAGTTCAGCACAGGAAGCAGTGAGGGTGGTGAAGTCAACGGGTTGCACAGGGGTGAGGGAGTGAGGGAGTGAGGGAAATATACAGTAGTGTAATGGAGAGATTTTTTAAAGTTTCTCACATGTGAAATGGAAGTGTAGGAGCTTATCTCCCTATCCTCCCATCCCCTTATCTCCCCATCCGATTGACTCGTCATCCTTTCTAAGCCCTTAAGGGGGGTTAAAAGGTGGGTAGAATTTGATTAACGAAAGTTAACAAAAGTTGTATCTACAATGAAGGATAAGACGTTACGGACTCCCTTGGCTGGGTGATGTAAGTTACATGATGGAGATAAAGTTGGTTAATATCGGGTTCGGTAACATTGTGTCTGCCAACCGAGTCATTGCCATTGTCAGCCCGGAGTCTGCTCCTATCAAGCGGATTATTAGCGATGCGCGTGAGGGAGGAAAGTTGATTGATGCAACTTATGGGCGACGAACAAGGGCAGTGATTATTACCGATTCCGGTCATGTTGTCCTCTCGGCGATTCAACCTGAAACAGTGGCGAATCGTTTTATTGTCAACAAAGATGGGCAAGGAGAGGGATAAATTACCCATAAAGTATTCCCTATAACATATTGAGGAGTGGCTGATGAAGCACTAGGGACATAGGAAGGTATACTAAACTACAATTTGCGCTCACATAGGCAGTAGAAACATGGCAAAAGGCAGGCTGATTGTACTCACAGGACCGAGTGGTGTAGGTAAGGGGACGTTGTTACGATCGCTCCTTCAACGCCACCCGGATCTCTATTTTTCAGTATCAATAACGACTCGTGCCCCTCGTCCGGGCGAAGTCAACGGACAACACTACTTCTTTGTCAAACGGGCTGAATTCGAGCGCATGGTCGTAGATAACGAATTGCTGGAGTGGGCTGAATTTGCAGGCAACTGCTACGGCACTCCGCGTCGCCCTGTTGAAGAACAAATCCGTCAAGGCAGAGGAGTAGTTTTGGAAATTGAACTGGAAGGCGCACGGCAAATTCGTCGCAATTTCCCTAATGCTTTCCAAATCTTCATCTTGCCTCCCTCTATGTTGGAGTTAGAATATCGCCTCCGCAGCCGAGGACAAGATTCTGAAGAGGCGATCGTTCGTCGGCTGGAACGTGCTAAAGCCGAAATCAATGCTGCCGATGAATTTGATATCCGAGTGATCAACGATGACATCAATAAAGCTCTTGATCAAATCGAAGCCACTCTGTTCACGCCTGTCGAGAGTCTGGCGGTTTAGAAGTTAAATCAGAGATTCAGAGTGAGGGCGTTTTGTGAAACGCCCTGCTATTCACTCACAAACCGGAAGGTTTCCCCCGATCGATCGGTGTGAAACACATATTCTTCTGTCAAAGTTGCCAGAACAATCCGGTAGCCTGGAGTGATCACTTGGGCACAGAATTCATCTGGTCTGGCAGCACCTAAACAGGAATCGCTCCACTCGACAGTTTCAGCCGACTTGAACATGATTTCGTCCGCCGGAATTCCGGTCTGAGTCGATAAATCAGATTTAAGGTTTTCCACAAGAATCGCTGGTGGATTGGCTTCTGTCTGGGAAGAGCCTTCGCCCATAGCGGTTTCCTGAGAGGAATGGTCTGGCTGTTCTTCCGTTGCAGTTGGCGCTTCGATCGCTGGACGTTCCTCCGTCGGATGATCGCTCACAGCGGGCGAACTACAGGCAGTTGCAAGAACGAGGAAGCCGATCGCCAACCCTAATATCGCAGTTCTCAATGGCATCCAATCCATCAAACTTGTACGGGCATGCCATGACGTCCCCCTTCGCAGATCGCATTCAACTGAAAACGGCTGTAAGACAATATGATGCATAGCCTTCACTCCTGCAAACCCTCCTCCCTACTTTAACGGAACCTCCGGTTATTAACTTCTGCCAGATGAGGCTCAGAATCCTGTAGGAAGGTGCGATACTATGAAGTTAACCTAAGAGAACCATTTAGGGTGTGCTGGGGAGTTCTCTGATGTCCTGCATTTCTGTCGCAAGTAGCGGAGTTGGTTATGGGATTTTTTGACCGACTTGGGCGAGTAGTTCGAGCCAACTTGAACAGTCTAGTCAACCAAGCCGAAGATCCAGAGAAAATTCTGGAACAGACCGTGCAAGATATGCAGGACGACTTGATTCAGCTACGACAAGCGGTAGCACAAGCGATCGCTACGCAAAAGCGAACTGAACGTCAGGCGTCTCAAGCCGATGCAACGGCCGAAGAGTGGTATGACGCGCACAGTTGGCGATGCAGAAGGGAGATGAAAACTTGGC
>JAAUSF010000264.1 GCA_012033255.1 Cyanobacteria bacterium RU_5_0 | reverse complement strand
AAAAGCGTATCTTGGAGTTCGTCGATTATTTTAACCGGACAATGGCGAAACCATTTAAATGGACGTACAAAGGAAAGGCACTGGCAGCCTAAAAAAGGGTGGATAAATTTATGCCGTAGACTACTAGACTCTTCGCATTTGCCGTTTGGTTGCCAAAACGCACCCGGATTTCTGACTTAAAGGCTTTTGACAAATTCACCAAAGCAGTAGCCGGACGCGCATGAAGTCCGGCTTTATCTACAATTTTCACATCCACATAGTTAGCAAAATCTGGTTCTGCGCGTTCAGCAGGAAGCTGGGTCACAGGTTGCCGATTCGTCAAACGTTGAACAATATCTATCGGATCAGTCGTTGTTGCAAGCTGTTGAACGGCAGCAGCATCACCCAACACATGCGTCAAGTTCGCCAAAATCTCAATGTGTTCATCTGATTTTGCAGCAATACCGACGACAAGATGAACCGTTTCTCCAGGATTCCATTCCACGCCAACCGGAAGTTGCAGCACGGCAATGCCAGTTTCTACAATTAAGTCTCGATGTTTAGGCAGTCCATGCGGGATTGAAATTCCATTCCCCAAATAAGTATTTGCTACTTTTTCTCGCTCCATCATGCTAGTAATGTAATCCGGTTTCATATGTCCGGTATTGACTAGCAGCGTTCCGACCTGCTGAATGGCATCCCTTTTATTTGCCGCCGATGCGCCAAGCTTTATGCTGTTTTTGTCTAAATTAAGCATATTTCCAAGCTGAATTTTTTAAACACTCAAAAGAGCTATAAATTTCAGCTTAGTGGTTCAAATTTGTCGTTAAGGGTGACGGTTAATGATTCGACAACTTGTTAAAAAGAATTAAGCCCAGATTCGTTTGAATTCGTTCTACACCATTCTACATTTAATAATTTGTTACTTTTTGAGACTTTCAAATGAGGTGCGTCTGACAGATGCGATCGTCCTAACGATTGGTCAAATGGCGACGGATACCCGTTGCAACCCTACCCAGATCTCTCGCTCCGTTCGCTGCCAGTGCATTATGGGAGGACGAGCCTCAGAGATGGCGATAAATTCAAGCTCAAGGCTCGGAGGGAGAAGGTGACACTAACCAAGATAATCTCGTGTGGAATCGCTATCTGCCATTGGAGTACTATCTGCATCAGGCATAAACCGTTAGAACATCTTAGCTATAGCCAAAATGGTACGGATACGGTATGCCGTGTTCCTGCGAAATCTTGCATTTAACTAACTAGTCAGTGAAACAAATGTCGATCGCGTTTTATCAGCACCTTGCTCAAGTTTTAGAACAGAAATTGCCTGTTGTTGTAGCGACTGTTACTCATATTAAAGGGTCGGTTCCGAGAGAAGTAGGTGCAAAAATGATCGTTTGTGCAGACGGTCAAACAATGGGGACGATCGGCGGTGGTGCAGGCGAAGCGAAAGTGATAGATTATGCCCTCGCAGTATTATTAACAGGCGAAAATCAATGGGTTGAAATTGATTTATCAGGCGCACCTCATCGAGAAACGCAGGGAATTTGCGGCGGCATCATGCGAGTCTGGTTAGAGCGATGGTCAGGTGAAGATGCGATCGATCTCACTCGTCAAATTCTAGCCTTGCTTCAATCTGGACAATCCGCTACGCTTGTGATTCCATTTGATGCTCAAACACCATCTTTTTTATTAAATCCATCATTGCCCATTCCAAGCGATGCCTTTGTTGAAACGCTACAACCTCCGCCAACACTGCTGATTGTTGGTGCAGGGCATGTTGGAGAACAATTAGCAAAAGTAGCGCATTTAATCGGATTTCAAATTGCAATTCAAGACGATCGCATAGATTGGGCAAATCCACATCGCTATCCGCAAGCCTGCCAAATTTTTGCGGAACCGATCGCTGCCAGTATTCCTCAATTAGCCACACATACTCAACTTTATGCAGCACTTGTCACACGCGGCTATCAGTATGATTTAGAAGCACTCAAATGGTTATTAAATCGAGAAATTTCCTGTCATTATATCGGCATGATTGGCAGCGAAAAACGAGTGCGACAAGTATATCAGGCGATCGAGCAAACAGGAATTTCTAGAAACAAATTATCGTTAATTTATGCGCCGATCGGGTTAGATATTGGCGCACTCACACCTGAAGAAATTGCGGTCAGTATTGCTGCTGAATTAATTCTCGTGCGACGGGGAGGCACAGGACGATCGCTTTCAGAACATTTACGACAAAGTTTTTAACACTTGTAAATAACATTGATAGGCTTCATCCCCAAAGCAAAGTCGATTGAGGCTGAGCGGGATGGGCAAATCCTGACGGCATGGGTGGAGTGAAAGGGGCAAGGAACTGTTTGATCATCCCTCAGATCTCCAGTTACGTCACGGGCATCAATAGGTTGGAGAAACTGAACCTGATGCCCCACACACTGTGCAAATTGTCTGTATGTCTAACGGTGCGCTTGTGCGGCGGCAGATAACCTCAAACGCCCACCGATAGCCTTTGTTCCGTCCGCACCAACGCATTGTTCGACCGCGCCAAGCACCTCACGTTGACTATAATCAAGACTATAATAATGGTCAATGACACAGGAACCTATCTTTACTCTAGTTTTCGCTCCTGAAGTTATCGATCACCTCCGGGTAATCGATAGAAAGCATCACAGCTTGATTCGGGAAACGATCGCTCAACAATTGTCCTACGCCCCCCTTGAACTTACTCGAAACCGTAAGCCATTAGAGCAACCTGCCCCGTTTGGTGCTACATGGGAACTTCGATTCGGAGCTAACAATTGTTTTCGGGTGTTCTACGAAGTTGATCCAGCAGAACAGAGGATTCTAGTTTTAGCCATTGGTGTCAAAGATAGAGAAAAGTTAATCGTTGGTGGAGAAGAAATTGAGCTATGAAAATTGCACCCCTTGCAGATGTAAAAGCGCAACTCAGTGCTTATGTGGAACAGGCTCAAAACGAGGGACCCATTGTGATTACTCGCAACGGTAAAGCCGTGGCTGTGCTGATTGCTCCGACAGATGATGATGATTTGGAAAGTCTGTTACTCTCGCGATCGCCTCGGCTACAGGCAATTTTGAATCAATCGCGTCAAAGCATCAAAGCTAACAAGGGTATGACTGCTGATGCGTTTTGGGAAACGGTTGAGAATTCTAGTGAAGACTCAGAATTGTGAACATCTACCCTTATGCCGCCGCTTGGGTTAACTCTATTTTACGCGATCGCAACAGATGGACAAACGTGTCACTAACGGTGTGATCTTTTGTATCAGCTGCGTACTGAATCAGCATTTCGCGGAGGGCGATCGCATCTTCTAGTTTAAGAAAACTTGCCAGCATGAAATAGACCCCGCGAAAGCGTGGATCGCCCAGGTGTTGCTCCTGCTGTTCTGGGTGTTCCCAGCAATTCTCAGTTTGAAAAAAGCTGTTCAAGCGCGCGCAATATCGGTATTGTAAGGACATCTGAGAGAGTCAAGAGAGCCAGAATCGTTGAGTGAGCAGGGATTGTTTAACACAATCGTCGATTC
>JAAUSF010000020.1 GCA_012033255.1 Cyanobacteria bacterium RU_5_0 | reverse complement strand
CGTCGGTAAGCGGACGAGAAGTCGTAATACAATCAAAATCTGATCCCATGTTTATGATGATCATATTTGTTTCTAGGGGCGGAACTGCTAGTTGAGCGAGGCGATCGAATTGCGTTATTGGGTCCTAACGGGTGCGGTAAATCTACCCTGCTCCATCTGATCACGGGGATGGAGCCGCCGACAGAGGGGATCGTTAAGTTAGGGGATCATAACGTGATGCCCAGCTATTTTGAGCAAAATCAAGCAGAAGCCCTGGATTTGAATAAAACGGTTATAGATACGATTCATGACGAAGTACCGGACTGGACCAATGAAGACGTCCGAACTTTGCTGGGACGATTTTTATTTAGTGAAGATACTGTCTTTAAAGACGTTGCTTCGTTAAGCGGTGGGGAAAAGGCGCGTCTGGCTTTGGCAAAAATGCTGTTACGTCCAGCCAATTTACTAATGTTAGATGAACCAACAAATCACTTAGATATTCCGGCAAAGGAAATGTTAGAGGAGGCACTGCAAAACTATGATGGGACAGTGATTATCGTGTCGCATGATCGCTATTTTATTTCCCAAGTGGCTAACAAAATTGTGGAAATTCGTGAGGGAGAATTGCGATTATATCGAGGAGATTATCACTACTATTTAGAAAAAATTGAAGAAGAAAAAGAGAAGGTAAAGTTAGAGGCGATCGCGGCTGAGAAATCAGCGAAAACAGCAGCAAAGCGGGAGAAACAAAAAGAGAAGCAAAAGGAAAAAGAAAAAACTAAAAAGGCAAAGGTATAAGTTTATTTCAACAAAAAAAATTGTGAATGAGCATTTGTATTTCTTGTCTTGAGCCAGCCAGACTGAAAAACTGAGTGATATTATTGCTGAGGAATTGCATACACATTGAAGGACTATTCAAATGGCACAGGTGCCGATTTCTCCAGTTGTGCTGGTAATTCTTGATGGTTGGGGCTATCGTGAGCAGACGGATGGCAATGCGATCGCAGTTGCCAACACGCCGATTATAGATAGCCTTTGGACTGCTTATCCCAGCACCCTAATAAAAACTTCTGGTAAGAGCGTGGGCTTACCCGATGGACAAATGGGTAATTCGGAGGTTGGGCATCTAAACATCGGAGCGGGGCGCGTTGTTCCTCAAGAGTTGGTTCGGATTACGGACGCTGTAGAGGATGGGACAATCCTCAGTAATTCTGCTCTGGTGAAACTTTGCCAGGAGGTACGTCAACGCACCAGTAAGTTGCATTTGGTTGGTCTTTGTTCCAATGGGGGGGTACACTCTCATTTGCTCCATTTGTCAGGGTTGTTGGAGCTAGCTAAAGAGCAGGGGATTATGAATGTTTGCATTCATGCCATCACAGATGGACGAGACACGAGACCGACAGATGGTTTAGCCGCGCTTCAGTTGATTCAAGATTACATTGAAAAAACTGGGGTCGGGCAGATCGTGACTCTGAGTGGTCGCTATTACAGTATGGATCGCGATCGTCGGTGGGATCGTACTCAAAAGGGGTATGAGGTAATGACTCAAGACAGCGAAGGGGATGGGCGATCGGTCATCCAAGTCCTCAAGGATGCCTATGATGCGGGTGTAACTGATGAATTTGTCATCCCGACTCGCATTGCGGCGGGAGCCGTTGAGCCTGGAGATGGCATGATCTTCTTCAACTTCCGCCCCGATCGTGCCCGTCAACTCACACAAGCCTTTGTCGATCCTGGCTTCACAAGCTTTGAGCGCACTAAGATTGAACCCCTTGCTTTTGCCACCTTCACCCAATATGATCCGAATTTCCCTGTCATGGTTGCGTTTGAACCTCAGAACTTGGACAACATTCTGGGGGAGGTGATTGCTAAGCACGGTTTGCGCCAGTTCCGCACGGCAGAAACCGAAAAGTATGCTCATGTGACCTACTTCTTTAATGGAGGGTTAGAGGAGCCGTTTGAGGGGGAAGACCGATTGCTGATTCCGAGTCCATCGGTTGCTACTTACGATCGCGCTCCAGCGATGTCGGCTATTGCTGTCACAGATGGCATTATAGCGGCAATTGAAAAGGGCATTTATTCTCTGGTCGTCATCAACTATGCGAATCCAGATATGGTAGGACATACCGGAAATATAGAGGCAGCAGTGCAGGCGATCGAAACGGTCGATCAGTGCTTAGGTCGTTTGCTGGAAAGCATCAGCAAAATGGGTGGCACCGCGCTCATCACTGCGGATCATGGCAACGCTGAAACAATGCGAGATGATCAAGGCAACCCCTGGACAGCCCATACGACTAATCCGGTTCCGTTTATCCTGGTCGAAGGAGAAGGATGCAAGATTCCTGGACATGGGACAGAGGTTTCTCTGCGATCGGACGGTGTATTGGCGGATATTGCCCCAACCCTCTTGGAGATTCTAGGTGTTCCACAGCCTCCAGAGATGACAGGGCGATCGATGATTCTGCCTGTCGAGTTCGACGTTCGCTCCAATCGGACGCCCGTGCGGGTTTCACTGTAGCTGAACTACACCAGAAGATTATTAATGAAACGTGAGTTCAATGGATTTGCTTTAATCCCTCTCCAAACCTCTCCTAGGATGGTTGTCTTGCCCATCCCACAGTGACTGGATTTAATCCTTAGGAGATTTCCAGCAAAGAATCTACCAATTCGTAGGATGGGCAAAGGGTCTTACCCGTGCCCATCGTCAGCCAGAATCATGGATGGGCACGGATGCCTTTGCCCATCCTACGCAGGTATTTTATTTGTCGGAAATCTCCTTAGAAACATAGAAGCGTGCTCCAATGGGGCTGTAGCCATAGGGAGAGTCATCTCGATTATCGATACCTGCTTCATCAATATAGATAATCTCAGAGGCTAACTTGGTCTCTAAGCGGGCTTGAAAAGCGTGACGTTCGACATCATCTCGTTCTCGATAGCCGTAAGTTTTTTTTCGACTAAACCCGATCTGCGTAGTGCTGTGGCACCCTCTTGATCGCTGAGTAGTGGTCTAAAAAAGCTAGTTCCTACTGAGCCATACCCAATTACAAGGGGTGGTATCATGCCATACGAAAACGACAAATAACTGCCTCGGAAAGAAGTTATCCACTGGTCAGTTGAGTCCAGTAGCGATCGTAAATTTCCGTTACCTCTGGGGATACCGGAGTCACCCCTTCACCCTTGTTGAGGATAGCCTGCGGCGGGAACAAGCTCGTATTATTCTTCAAATCAGCCGGGAGTAGCTCGTATGCCGCTTCATTCGGCGTGGCAAATTTCAATCGCTCGACGAGGCTGGCGGAATTCTTAGGTTCCAGGATGAAATTGATCCATTGGTAGGCAGCATCGGCATTGGGAGCCGCTTTAGGAATGGCGATCGTGTCTGTCCAGATGGAGGCTCCTGTCTGTGGAATCACATAGCGTAAATTCTCATTTTCTTCGATGAGACTGAGCGCATCCGAAGAGTATGCCATTGAAATATCCAAATCACCGCTTGCCAGTTGATCTTCCCAACCGTTGGTGAGGAAAGAGGCGATCGTAGGCTTTAGTTTCACGATCTGGTTATATGCTGCCTGAATTTGCTTTGCATCGGTGGAATTGAGCGGATATCCCAAATATTTCAGCGTTGCTCCAAAGACTTCCCGGACATCGTTAATCAGCGTGACTCGTCGAGTGAGAGAACTCACATTGTCATAGAGGTAATCCCATCCTTTAATCTCTGCCCCTAGTTTTTCGGAGTCATAGATCAACCCCGTCGTTCCCCAGGTTGTCGGGATGCTATGCTCATTGTTGGCATCATAGGTCGGATTTGCCCACTTCTGTAGCAGATTATCTACCCCTTGAATGCGAGACGGGTCTAACGTGGCGAGTAGCCCCTTGTCGATCATATCCACCACCGCATAGTCAGAGGGATAAACGATGCTATATTGGCTACCGCCGCCTGCCTCTAGCTTTGCCAGCATGGTTTCATTAGAGTCAAAGAGATCGACGATCGCTTTAATTCCAGTTGCTTCCTCAAAGCTTTGCAGCAGTTCATCATCGGTATAATTTGCCCAAGTATAGACGTACAAGGTCTTCGCATCTGTGGGAGATGTTTCTGCTGAAGGTGTACTGTCTGCTTGCGGATTATTATTCGACAGATTTCGGGCACAGTTGGAGAGCGTAACACTAGAAATAGCCGCTGCTGAGGCTTGCAGAAATCGGCGTCGGGAGAAAGGAAATCGAAGCGATCGGCTAAATTGAGAGGTGCGGGGATTCGTCGGAGGCATGGTTAGTTCCTACTGAATCAGGGCTAGCTCAGTTTATTATCGCCCAAGCTATCCGCTCAGTTCTGGATTTTGAATTGATTTAATTCATGCTCCCTAAGCGTTTGAAAAATCTCTGGTTCCTGTGGTCAAAGCGATACAATCCTTTGCCGACCAATAGACTCGAACAGGCGTATGAAGTTCGGGGAGAGCTTGCGATCGATTGGGCTGCAACACGGTCAAAGCATCGCCTGTCGCCAATTCCACCCTGTAGTGAACATGAGTTCCCAGATACATTACATGCTTTAGCGTACCCTCATAGCTGTTGGTCTGATCAGTGGGTTCATTAACACCGAGCCGAATCTTCTCTGGGCGAATGCTCACCACAACTTCGCTGGGTGGAGAACCCCGCCAAGCCTCTTGTGGTTTAACAAGAATCTTTAACCCCTTCTCTGTCGCCACCTGCAATACCGCCGAATAGACCGTTTCTACTCGTCCGTAGAAGAGATTCGTATCTCCAATAAAGTCTGCAACAAAAGGAGTCTGAGGACTTTCATAAATCTCGCTAGGTGTGCCAATTTGCTCAATTCTGCCTGCATTCATGACCGCAATGCGATCGGACAGACTCAATGCCTCCTCCTGATCATGCGTCACCATCACAAATGTCACCCCCAACTCCTGATGCAGATTAGAAAGCTCCACCTGCATTTCCTTCCGCAACTTCAAATCCAACGCCCCTAACGGCTCATCCAACAACACCACCGTAGGACGGTTTACCAATGCCCTCGCCAACGCTACTCGCTGCTGCTGCCCTCCCGACAACTGAGCCGGATAGCGACGAGCAAAGGAGTCCATCTTGACCAACGCCAAAGCATCCTCAACGCGCTCCTGCACCTCCGCCTTGCCAGACTTCTTCAATCGCAACCCAAAGGCAATATTCTCCCAAACCGTCAGATGACTGAATAGCGCATAACTCTGAAAGACTGTGTTCACGGGGCGTTTATAGGGCGGTACACTCAGCATTGATTTACCGCGAATCAGCACTTCTCCTCCAGTTGGCTCTTCAAATCCGGCAATCAGCCGCAGCGTCGTTGTTTTACCACAGCCCGACGGACCCAAAATGCTGAAGAATTCCCCTTGGTGAATATCTAGATCAATCCCTCGGACTGCCGTTTCCCCATGAAATACCTTAAACACCTTGCGGAGTTCGACATCAAGCTTAATGTCTGTTTCGGAAGTGCTACGGTTCTGTTCGACGGTCTGAGACATAGTTGGTAAATCCCTGCATAGAAATCCCTGTGAACAATTTGTTTGTCTTTGTGCCTTTGAGGGTGATGAAGATATTATTTTATTCTCGCTCCTAAACATCACGATCGTACTCAACGATCTCCTTGTTCATCATCCCCCTATCGTGAACCGTTAAAGGTAAAATTGCTTACATCGTGTGTTCAATATAACTTGAGCAAGCTCAACGGCTGTGTATGGCTTTATCTCACCATTTTCTATCTCAACAATCCAACGCTCGCACAGTCGGACGAAGGTACCAGTCGTTAATTGTGATGCTGATCATCACGATCGCCATGCTCGGCGGAATCACCACTCGATTAGCCTATCTGCAACTGGTTGAAGGAGAGCGCAACCGCGAATTAGCCGATGAAAATCGGATTCGATTAATTCCACGCCAACCTGAACGTGGGCGGATTCTCGATCGTAAAGGCAGAACTCTCGCAGGCAATCGTCTCTCTTATGCCGTATTTCTCTGGCCCATCGCCAACCGCAAACAGGAATGGCAGCCGATTTTGCCGCACCTCTCGAAAATTCTCAATATTCCCCTTACCGAAATTGCCGATCGTCTAGAGCAAGCAGGCTACAACTCTCCGATTCGAGTGCGAATTGCGCGAGGCTTGAGTCCGGCACAGGTTACGGCTTTGGCGGAATATAGCCAGGAATTAAAAGGGGTTCAGGTAGAAGCTGAAGCAGTTCGCAACTATCCCTATGGCGATCTGGCGGCGCATATCTTGGGTTATACAGGTGAGATGAGCGATGAGGATCTGAAGGCACGGGAGGGTGAAGGCTATCGTCTTGGCGATGTGATTGGGCAGATGGGCGTGGAATCGGCGTTTGAAGCCCAGTTGCGCGGCGAATGGGGCGGGCAGCAAGTTGAAGTGGATGGCGTGGGTAGGGTATTGCGAATTTTGGAGGAGAAGCCAACCCAGCCTGGAAATGACGTGCAACTGACGATCGACCTCGATCTACAACGGGCAGCCGAAGCCGCATTAGGCGATCGCAAAGGGGCAATTGTGGCGATCGATCCCAACACGGGCGCAGTCTTGGCAATGGTGAGCCGTCCGGCGTTTGATCCTAATCTATTCTCGACCTATATCACAGATGCCCAGTGGCAGCAGCTTCAGAGTCAGGAATTTCCGTTTGTCAATCGGGCAATTCAGGGTTATCCGCCTGCCAGCACCTTCAAAATTGTCACGACAACAGCGGCGATCGAATCAGGCACTTTCTCACCGGACACGGTTCTGGGGACGGCTCCTTACATCGAAGTCGGCGGAATTCAATTTTGGGATTGGAACCGAGCCGGATTCGGGGCACTCGATTTCCGGGGAGCAATGGCGTGGAGCAGCGATACTTTTTTCTATCAGACGGCGTTGGGCATGGGTGAACTTCCCTTAATTCACTGGACTCGGCGATATGGTTTTGGGCAAAAAACGGGCATTGAGCTAGCCAAAGAGGAAGCGGCTGGATTGGTGCCTGATGAGGCATGGAAACTGCAAGAATTGAACGAAGTTTGGTATGCAGGCGATACGGTGAATATGTCGATCGGGCAAGGCTACCTGCAAGCCTCTCCATTACAAGTTGCCGTCATGTTTGCTGTGGCGGCGAATGGGGGCTATCGGGTGAAACCACATCTGCTGATGGATAGCCAGGAGGCTAGTCAATGGCGAGAATCGCTGAATTTATCTCCAGAGACGATCGAAATTCTCCAGGATGGGTTGCGTCAAGTGGTTACAGGCGGTACAGGGGAGGCGCTGAATGTCTCCAATCTTCCTCCTATTTCTGGCAAGAGCGGCACCGCCGAAGATCCGCCTCGTCCGTCTCATACCTGGTTTGGTGCGTATGCTCCAACGGATAAACCAGAAATCATAGTCGTGGCATTCGGAGAAAATTCTGGTGGTGGTGGCGGTTCGGTAGCGGCTCCGATGGTGCGTCAGGTGCTAGAAGCCTATTTCAACAACACACAACCTAAGAGTTCGGCAGAACCTGAAGCCGTCACGGGTGACTAAATCCCAGATCCTCCTTGCTCAGAGGCTGGACGATCGCTCTGCATAAAAGTCACCAATACCTTATCCACTCGATTGCCATCCATATCCATCACTTCAAAGCGCAACCCCTCTGTCTCAAAGTGATCACCCGATCGCGGCACTCGCCTGAAAAATGTCATCACTAATCCACCGAGCGTATGATAATCTCCATCCTCTTCTAAGGGCAGAGAATCGCGTTGGAGCAGGTCCTTCAGGTCATCGGTAGACAGCAAGCCATCCAACAGCCAGGAGCCATCTTCACGTTGAACAATTTGCGGATCATCCCCACTACTGGCATCTTGCAGGTTGCCCACGATCGCTGCTATCAAATCATTCAGCGTCACCAAGCCCTCGATCCCGCCATACTCATCGGTGATCAACGCCATCTGCTTTCCTGTCTGTCTAAATGTTCCTAAAACATCCAATACAGGAATGTTTTCATGTACGAACAAGGGGGACTGCAAAATTTTCCTAAAATCAATCGGTTCCCCAGATAAATAGGCTGATAAAAAATCTTTGACAGACACGATCCCCAGGCAGCGATCGAGCGTTTCTTGCCCAACCGGAAAGCGAGAGTGAGAACTGGCTAAAATTTCTCGCTGATTTTCTTCTAAAGGTGCATTAACATCCAGCCAATCAATTTCAACGCGAGGGGTCATCAGAGAGCGGATCGTGCGATCGTCTAACCGAAATACCCGCGACACGATCTCTTGTTCGGCAACCTCAAACAATCCTGCTCTCGCCCCTTGTTCAATAAACACTTTAATTTCTTCTTCCGTAACCAACTGTTCTTCTGAGGGTCGAATCCCCAATAGTTTAAGAATGGCATCTGTTGAAACTCCCAACAGGCGAACGGCGGGAGACGTGATCTTTGCTAATAGCCGCATCGGTTTTGCCATCGTGCAGGCAATTTGCTCCGGATTGCTCAACGCTATCCGTTTCGGAACGAGTTCGCCAATCACCAGTGAGAGATAGGTGATGATCCCAACAACAATGACGATACTCAGGGGTTCACGGTAAGGAGCAAGGGCTGAAACCTGCCCAAGCAGAACCTCTAACCGAGATGCCAGAGTGGCTCCTCCAACTGCACCGCTTAAAATCCCAATCAGGGTAATGCCAATTTGCACCGCCGATAGAAAATCATTGGGAGAGTTTGCCAACTTCAAAGCGGCTCGTGCTTTCGTGTTGCCGCGCTTGGCTAGCTGCTCTAGCCGGACTTTGCGGGCAGAAACGATCGCAATCTCTGAGCCAGAAAAGATGCCGTTTGCGACAATTAGCAGAATAATCAGCAAGATTTCAAAAGTAATGGCAGACATGCGATGGTTTTTAAAGTAAGAGCTATCTCCAGGATATGACCCCTAGCAGCGTCTGATTCGGTTTTCTTCTGACAGTCCCTATGCAGATGGGTTCACCGCCAGGTACTGACGATTTTGCTCCCGAATCTTTGCTGCTTCGTCGTCATAGAAGAATGATAGCAACGCATACCGCCGACCGCTTGTGATAGGCGTGACTTCATGCAGTAGAGAGCAAGAGAAAACGATCGCTTCCCCGACATCGGGACGATAGAGCCTTGTGCCATATTCCGGGAACCACAAACAGCCCCCCTCATACACTCCTGTATTGAGATTGAGCGTCATGGCAAACCGTCGATGTGCTGTTCCTTTAGTCGTGTTATCTCGATGACGATTAAAGAATCCCTGGTTTTCGGATTCGTAACACGCCACAACGTGTCGCTCAAACCGAGTAATACTAAACTGAAATGCTCGTTCAACGGCTGGCTTTACCCGTCGAAGAACCAGGGCATTCACCTTTTCAACCAGATCTGATTGGGCATCTGCAAGATTATAATCTCGTCGCTTTTTGAAGCTGTAGTCAGTCACAGCGATCGTTTTTCCATCGCGCTCCCGCATGAATCCCGAATCTTCGCCGCCGTTCGCCTCAAACAAGCTAATCAAGTGACGGCAAAAGCCTGGATCAAACACTCTCGGAATTAGCAAAACGGGAGCTTGAGGCACTGCCATATGATGCGGTTCAGAAGCAGGTAAGTCCTTGAGAAACGAAAAGACTTGCTCAACATGATTGTCAGGATTTTCGATCGAAAAAACCCCAAAAACATGCAAGCGTTCATCCAAAACAAACGTAGTAGGCGCGTAAACAATCGCATCATCTACAATTTGGCATACCCCATATCGAGAACTCACGTCTCGATCGAAATCCCAAAGAAATTTGCAGTAAGTCGGAGATTCAATCACCTCTGCCAACTCTGTATCCTCTGGGTCAATGCTAACTCCAAAAAACGGCATACCCAAAGCTGCAAATTGAGATTGCTTTGCACAAAACTCTTTCAAAACAACGGCAGAATTCCCATGTCTGGAACTGCCAAAGAAAAACAGCACCACCCGATATCCACCCACCGCATCGAAGTGGTAGTTTGGATTGGAGGTCGAGGGAAGAATAAACCACGGGGCAGGATCACCCACAGTTAGAGGAGCCATTGCGTTCACAGCCTTTGTATCAACTTACGAAGTTCACGTTGGGAATGGCGGCTACTCATCTTTATCAAGACTACTCTCTAAAGATGGGTATTTTTGGGGAGTTTCGGGGGAATTTCGGGAGAACGATTCAATAAAAAAATCCCCGATCCGGAGCATACAGATCAGGGGATACTCACCAGAGGAGTACTCTAGGGCAATTTAATCGCTGAACGTTGAGAAATAGGGGGCAAAATAGGGAGAAATCGAGGGGTGTATCAAATCTGCTTCAAGCGATAGCCCAACCCATGAACCGTTTCAATAAAATCTTCAGGGGCACCAGCAATCCGAAGTTTTTGACGCAGCGTTTTGATGTGAGATTTAACGGCTTCTTCAGTCGGCGGATCGTCCATTGACCAGAGATGTTCAATGATACCAGGTCGGCTTAACACTCGACGCCCATTGGCAATGAGCAGTTCTAGAAGTGCAAATTCTTTAGGCGTTAGAGTGAGGAGTTGATCCGCGTAGGTGACTTCGTAAGTATTGGGATTGAGGGAGAGATTGCCCCAACTGAGATTAGGTCGGCTAGTAGAACTGCCACGTCGGAGAAGAGCGCGAATGCGTGCCATTAACTCCTCTAAATCGAACGGTTTAACCATGTAATCGTCGGCTCCAGCATCTAAACCGATGATTTTGTCAGCGATCGTGTCACGAGCGGTTAGCATCAAGACAGGAATGGCAGAGTGGCAATCTCGCAATTTTTGACAAAATCGAATTCCGTTCATTCTGGGCAGCGTCACGTCTAGCAAAATCAAGTTATACTCTAGCGTCTCAATCCAATCCCACGCCTCTTCTCCGTCTTGCGCTACATCGACTCGGTATTGACGGTTTGTTAATGCTTCCGTCAACATATCGGCAATTTGCACATCGTCTTCAACAACCAGAATACGCATACGCTTTGCTACAAGATGGTCACAATGAAATGGTCACGCGAAGGAAGATGGATAACTGGAGGATTTGGTTTAATTTTGGTGCTGATGAGTGCAGTCAGCATTACCTCTTATCAGAATGCTACTCAGTCGGTTGAAAGTGCAAATCAAGTTCTGCAAACCAATGACATTTTAGAAGGATTGACAGACATTTCTGCGGCACTAGCAAACGCCGAAACCCGGCGCTGGCGCTATATCTTGTTCGGTGATATTGAGGAGTTAGAACGATTTAATGTAGCCGTACAGAGCCTCGATTCAACGCTCGATCGCCTCCGCCAAATGCTAACTCATGAGCCGATTCAACGCCAGCGATTTAATGCTCTCGAATCCTTGGTGGCTGAGCGTGTGAAGTTGTTTGAGCAGTCGATCGAAGTTTACCGGGGCAGACGAAACGAGATCTCTGCTAGCGATCCGCTTATCGTTCAAACCCAGCAGAACCAGGATGAAATCCGCCAACTGATTACAGTCCTCGAAGCGACAGAGGAAGAACTTTTAGAGGTTCGGCTGCAACAGGCACAATCCAATTTACAGTCTCGCATGGTAATAGAGGCGTTTGGGACACTCCTCACATTTGGCGTCCTGTTTGGTGTATATGCGTTGCTCTATCGCCAGATGGTGAAACGCCAGCAAGCAGAGGCATTGCAGCAAACCCTTGCTCAAGCGAAAGAACTGAGTGAACTGAAATTGCAACTTTTTTCAATGGTGTCTCACGAATTCCGGACCCCTCTGAGCTTGATTTTGGGTTCAGCCCAACTCCTGGATGAGACTCTCAAGCATGATATAGAACCAACCAAACTGAAGAACTTATACCGCATTCAATCCTCCGCCCGGATGATGACAAAATTGCTAAATGACATCTTGATGCTGGCAAGAGCAGATGCGGGGAAGCTAGAGTACAACCCGGAGTGGGTGGAGATACAGACGTTTTGCCTCAATTTAGTAGAGGATTTTCAACTAGTGGAAGAGTCGGGGCGATCGCTAAAATTCACTCAAGTTGGCAACTGCACCCACGTCTACGTAGACGAAAAACTGCTTTACTCCATCCTCAGCAACCTCCTTTCTAATGCCATCAAATTCTCACCACCTCAAGGCACGATCCACTTCACCTTGATCTGTGAACCCGATGCTGTCACATTTCAGGTCAAAGACGAAGGCATCGGCATTCCACCAGAAGATTTACCCAAGTTATATGACTTGTTCACCCGTGCTAGCAATGTCAGAGAAATCATGGGAACCGGACTAGGATTAGCCGTTGTGAAAAAATGTTTAGAACTCCACCAAGGTGAGATTTCTGTGGATAGTCAGGTTGGAGCCGGAACCGCTTTCACAGTTAGGATTCCACAGGGGAGAGGGAGTAGAGAATAGGATTGAGGTGTGGGGTTTCAAGTCAAACGCTCCAGTCCTACCGATCAAGCTGTCACCACAGGCTCCATGCCTAGCTTTGCTAACAGCCGATCAACATTGAAATGCTGCTCCATCATTTGACAAATGGTTTGCACTTTAATGGGTTCGTGGAGGCGTACTTGTCCGAAGGTGCGATCGATAATCTCGACGGTAGTCAATGTATCTAAATCGACAGAGAGAATCGGAATTTCTAGATCTTCTGCACGGCTGAGAACAGCAGAATTTGGCGGGATATGACCCGTGAGGATCAAGCATTGCGTGGAGGTTTCTAGGGCTGCCAATTGGATGTCCGTGCGATCGCCGCCTGTCACCACTGCCATGTTATGCCCCTTGCGAAAATACTCTAGCGCCGAGTTAACGTTCATTGCGCCAATCTTTAAGCTTTCGACCATGAGATCAAGGCGATCGGGACGGCAAACTACTTCTGCATTCAACTGGTGTACCAATTCCGCCACGCTTACACTACGTAAAATATCACTGCGCGGGAAGATTCCTAAAACTTCAATATCCTGCTTCTCCAAAAATGGCTTAATCTGGATTTCTGTCATTTCTAAATGCTCAGCCGGAACATCATTGATCAACACTCCCAACAAGCGATCTCCCAACTGTTGCTTTGCAGCTAACAGTCCTTCGACCACTAGCCCAGAATGGAAGCGAGTCACCAACACCACAGCCGCATTCACAGCTTCTACCACTTGCAACAAAGACAAACCAAATAGCCGCCCTTCTTCAAGTGTTCCTGCACCTTCCAGCAACACCAAGTCTCCGGTGCGAATCTGGACAGAATTCTGAAGCGTCTGAAGATAGTTGGTTGAGTTGGTACCATTGATGCGTTGGGCGATCGTCTCTTCGTCCAATGACAGCAGCGTCGGCAGGATTCGATCTTCAGCTAGGTTCAGAGTCTGGGTGATGAACCGCACATCCTCATCGACCTTGTCGGTTTGAGACTCGCTTAAGCAAGTGCCGATCGGCTTTCCGTAGGCAATATCCAGCCCTTTCCCTTTCAGTTGATATGCAACGCCCAGAATAATCGCTGACTTACCACAATAGGCTTCCGATGAACCGACTAAAAGATACTTTGCGGACTTTGGCACGTCCTCACTCCTGATTAAACTCACTGGATTTAAATATCCAATTCAGCCCTGCTCATCCCAAGCGAAATAAAGCAAAACCTAACTGAATATTCCTACTATTTTATTCATCTTCATTCACTTTTCTTCACTGACGGCTCATCCACAAGACTCACACGATCGCAAAGAATGGCAAACTAGATGAATTCACTTTGTAATCTATGTTACACAAAATATCCACTCTACAGACGGGATTCAGATTATGAGTTTTAGCGAATTCGCAATTGTAGTCTGTTGCTAAAGACACGGGTTCAGGAAAATTCTAGATTCTGGAGATGGGGTGAGGGAATGAAGGGGCGAAGGGGTGAGGGATAGTATTCTGTCTTCCCTACTCATCGGTTCATCGGCTCATCGGCTCATCGGCTCATCCAATCCCTCACTTCCCTCCTTCCTCAATCATCCAGTCGTAGCAATTTGCGATAAAACCCCTGGGAGAAATCAGCCGATCGACTGCTTTTAAAGTTGAATAGGACTTCGATCAAAAAGTCTACGAATTCAAAGTTTGCCAAGATGATTTCATAACTCAGATCAGCATTGCCATCAAACTGAAGCCGACAGCGAGTTAAGTCTGCTGGAAGTGAGGAAACACTCCAACTCGCCACAAAAGGAATGCTCTCGCCCCCTTCAATCTTGCGAATACCTTCCAGACTACCCGTTTGATAAAGGCTGATGGCGAGGGGTAAAGCACTACGTTTGCGTCCCTGGTAGTAAGGAGCGTATACGTTTACGTCACGGGGATTTGCAGCCTGGAGTTTTTCAAGAGTCATGCTTGAACCTTCCTTGCGTTCCACTGATAGTCAAATGTGCTGTGGGAGATAGCATTCCTGGCACTGCACTTGTCATGTAGTGTTCCCGGAGGCTTCTCCTCAAGTTACATCAGGTCGTGAAATTTCTGCAAAAATCTGAAATCCAAAGGGGTCGGAAATCTTTTAATCTGGTCACAGTTCTAATTGGAAGCGCGATCGATGCAGAAATATCAATGTACAGTCTGTGGTTATGTCTATGATCCAGAGGAGGGTGATCCGGATGGTGGAATTGAACCGGGTACTCCGTTTGCAGACATACCGGAGGATTGGGTATGTCCGGTGTGTGGAGCGAGTAAGAGTGAGTTTGAGCCAATGGAGTAAAGGATGAAGGATCAAGGGGGAGGGGTGAAGGGGGAGGAATGAAAGGGGTAGAGGTGATGGTGGTTGGGGGAGGGGCGGCAGGATTTTTTGGGGCGATCGTTTGCGCGGAGGTGCATTCTCATGCCCGTGTTACGCTGCTGGAAGCGAGCCGTCACCCTCTTGCGAAGGTGAGAATTTCTGGAGGTGGACGCTGTAACGTGACTCATGCCTGCTTCGATCCGGCAGTATTGGTGCAAAATTATCCCAGAGGCGGGAAAGCTTTGCGGGGGGCGTTCAGTCGATTTCAGCCCCGTGATACGGTTGCCTGGTTTGCGAAACGAGGCGTGATGCTGAAAACAGAATCGGATGGACGGATGTTTCCGGTGACGGATGATTCTGAGACGATCGTTCGTTGTCTGGTTCAAGCGGCTCAAGCGGCGGGTGTCACTGTGAGAACGGCATCGCCTGTGCTAAAGGTCAGTCGATCGGCGTGTGGCTTTGAATTGACGCTGAAGTCGGGAGAACCGTTGAGGAGCGATCGGTTGCTCTTGGCGACAGGTAGCCAGCCTCAAGGTTATCATCTGGCGAAAACATTGGGGCATACGATCGAGCCTCCTGTGCCGTCGCTATTCACATTTACAATTCCTGATGCTCAGTTGCGAGAATTAGCCGGGGTATCGGTAGACTCTGCTCAAGCCCGATTGTTGGTTCCTGGAGAGAAATCCTTAGCGCAAACAGCACCATTGCTAGTGACTCATTGGGGCATGAGTGGTCCAGCCGTCCTGAAATTGTCAGCTTGGGGAGCGAGAATCTTGCACGATCATCGCTATCAGGCAACGCTTCAAGTAAACTGGTTGCCGCAGGAGCAACCAGAACACTGGCGGCAGATCTTGCTAAACGCTAAAGAAGAATGGGGAAAACGATCGATCGCTTCCCATTGTCCCTATCCGCTCCCTCGTCGCTTATGGCAATACCTTGTGGCGCGGAGTGGAATGGGGTTAGACGATCGTTGGGCAGATCTATCCAAAAAGGCAATGAATGTCTTGATCCAAGAACTGACTCAAGGGCACTATTCCATCCAAGGGAAGGGCGTTTTCAAAGATGAGTTTGTCACCTGTGGTGGCGTCACTCTAAAGGATATTGATTTCAAAACGATGGAGAGCCGTAAGTGTCCTGGGCTTTATTTCGCAGGTGAAATTCTGGATATTGACGGAGTGACAGGGGGCTTCAATTTTCAGAGTGCTTGGACGACGGGATGGTTGGCGGGGCAGGCGATCGGAAAGATGAATTTATCGAATGGGTATTAGGGGGCGAGAAGAACTTGTGTATTCATAGTCGCTAGCCGATCGGGGTAGGGGCGATCGGTTCAATGTCAGGATCATAGCCGCCTACTTGATCGGTACGTAATACCCAGATCAGGGCACCCTGGTCAAGAAATTGGCGAGTGACGGTTTCGCTGGCAAGTCGGGGTAATAAGGTGCGCCAACTCATGAGTCCTTGCCATAACCCATCCACGATTTCTTCTTCTGGGCTAATTCCGAGTGTGTTGGCGTTGCGCTTCCAGTCGGCACGGGCACTGCCAAAGGGCAAGAGGTCACGCTTGATCAATCTGCCAAGTTCTACTAACTGCTCAAATCGATACGCTTGATCTGGATTTTCGGCAAGCCATGTTTGCACACCCGAATCAGCGTTTATGGCATCTCGAATCTGTTTAAGGGCAGTGTAGAGGGCTTGATTGGAGTCTTGAGCGCAGTTGTGAGCAAAGCCGATATAGGTTCCGCCTGTGCCATCGCCAATTCGATACCGAGCCGTCATGGTTCGGAGTTGATCAACCAAAATATCGAGTGCCGATCGCTTCACCCCATTGAAATCAAACGGTTGAGTAAAGGCATCCAGTTTAATAAGGATATCGCACGTTGGACGAGTGCCCATCCAGCCAAACTGACGATCGCCTACAAATCGGTTCCATGCCAGCGTTCCGGCAACAATCCCATCGGTGTTGTGAGTGTAGACCTGATGATAGTCAATTTCAAATTTCAACTCATCGGCTAGCGGTTCTCGCACGACTCTTGCTGTGCCATAGGCAAAGTGACCGAAAAAATGGGCGTGCTTGCCGCAGGCTCTCGTTTTCTGCCGCCAATGCCGCCATAAACATGTAAAACAAGAGCTTCATCGCCTTCTTGCCACTGGGCGATCGCGGTTTGGATGGGGGAGGGGATGGGGGGATGGGGGGGTGATGTTTCGCTAGTTTCGCTGTTTTCCCATCTGCTTATTTCCTCGTCTTCACAGTGGGGACAGAGCAATATCGATCGCGTTCGTCTTTTGTAGGCAGTAGGGTTTTTCCAGACTTCTCGTTTGATGGAGTTCCAGGTTGCAGATTTGCCGAAAATGACGTTATCGGGTTGGAGGCGAAGTAGGGCGCGAGGGGCGATCGATTGTACTGTGAATACTCCAGCTTGATCATATGCGCCATAGATGTACCAGCCTGTTTCGTTCGCGGGGGATTGTTCGATGTCTTGTGTAGTGGAGGGAAAAACCCCGTATTGAGCCGCAAAGATGACAGGCGGGAAGCAAACGGTTTCTTCGGCTCCATCAAAGTGTCGAGAAGCAAGATTAAAGTGAACAACGCGAAAGCGATCAGGCGGATTTGTCTCGGTTTCAATGGGATGCAAAATCTTGACTAACCCATAAAAGCGTCCGCTAATCTGAACGGGTTCATCTGAAATAAACAGCGTACATTGCGACGAAAACGCATCGTCCCCGTCTTGTTGCTCCTTCACCTCTACGATTGGGTCGCGCAGCATCACGATCACGTCATCGGCGGGTCGGGAACCTGCCAAAGATTCTAACGGATCAACTCGTCGCCAATGATTGAGACGGCAAGGATGGACAATGCCTTGAGATTGGCTGTATTTTGCTTCGTCGCTGAAGTGAACGGTTTTAGTGACAGACCGAACGAAGGCTTGCACTTTGGGGTCGCCACTCCAGCGCAACGTGACCGTTTGACCGACTAGATTGGCATAGTCAGGCGCAGCGTGATGAACTTCAAACAGAACCCCTCTCAGAGATTTGCGTTGTTCGGAGTTGGGTAAAATCAAGCGTCCGATCCACGGGGCGATCGGACGATACCACTGAGCATCCACAGATTGGGCAATTGGATAATAGCCAGGGTGATTAAAATCGGCTTGTTGATAACGGTCATAGTGACTGGGTTCGCTGGGGATAGCGGTTTGGATTAGCGGAGAATTCCCTTGAATAATTCCAGAAATCAGTTCGACCGTTTGCTGAAGGTGCGATCGTCCGTCGGGTAGCTGTGCTTCTGCGCCGTAAGGTCCTTGCGCTCCATTGTGTCCTACAGCCCCTAGCGAATGAAAGGTGATCTTTCCGCGTCGTTTTGCGCGATTCCAGTAGGATAAGGAGAAAATTTTCCAGCGTCTCGGAAACATGATTGGTCCCTCTTTCTCAACCCAGTCCTGCTTGCCCACGAGATGATAGAGATGCTCTAGCTCCAAGACATTATGATTACCGCTCATCACCCCCGACAGCGAAATCACTTCGATCGGCGCTTTTAACACTCGTTTGAGATAGGGAGCCGCCCCGATCGCCATCTGGGCACCGCCACTGTAGCCCAGCAGTGTCACAGGCAGCCCGCTTCCGCGTTGATACCCATAATGAACGAGGCTGTTGTAAATGATTTGAGCCGTTCCTTGATTGTAGATCGGTCCATATCGCTGATCAGCGGCAACGCTAACAATCAAGATGTTGCGAATGTTAATGGTTGCGCCAATTAATAACCCCAAGATGCCGCCCGACGCTGTCGTTTGAAAGCGATCGGCTAACCGCCAAAAAAAAGAAAGGAATCGATTTTCAGTAAGTGGCAGATTGAGAACGGAGTAGGGCATGATGCCTTTAATCAGCACATTGTTGTCAGGAAGGTCGATCGCCAATTCCTCTAAAAACCGCTCTACCTCCGGAAGATAAGTATATTGCGCTTGAGAAATGCCATCCAGATAAACCACATAGCGAGTCACCGTTAAATCCGTCGGAAACGGTTCTGCCAGCTCTCCCGGATTGAGAATCGTTTGGACTTCATCCCCATACCAACCTGCCCACCATCCCAGCGCCTCCAATGGAGCCAACAGCGCTGCAAACAGGATTGAGACAAGCGCCACTTGTATCAGGTCGATCGCCAACCGCCAAGGCGTCTCTAATGCCATATATGCATTGTGCAACAGAGTACGGATGGGCGGAGATAGCACAACCGCCACCAATGCAATTAGCCCAATGGCGAACAAATTGACAATTTTTTGGAACTTTCGACTCATAAGGCTTTCCCCATCCTCTCATCGATTCCTCCTCCGCGTTCCTGCTTCTATAAGCTGCTCTAGTTCTTTCAACTCAGTGACCAGATTGACTCCGGCGGCGGTGTTTGATAGCCAACGTCCGATCGCCGCTACCGGACGCCCGATCGTGCGTTGCAATATTTCAAACATGAGCCAACCTAATATGCCACATTGAAAGGCTTGCCAAATATTGAAGCCAAATGTCACCTCTAGCCCTGTAGCAAAAGTGAGGAAGCTCCATACGGAAAGCAGGATGCTAATTGGTACGCCTAAGTAGGGTAATACAATGAAAACACTGAGGATATGAGGAGCATAGGAAAGACCCAGGATGCGCGTCACACGCCATAATGGAGCATTTTCGGTGATGAGGAGATGGCTGACAAGCCATGTACTCAATGCCCAAAACACAAATCCGAACGTAAACAAGAGGACAGCAATCAATAGGCTGAGGGCAAACCGGAATGGTTTAACTCGGTTGATGAAAAGAACAGCGCCCTGAGCGATCGCCTCTGATAAGCCTGCAATCAGGACAACATATAGCGACATTCGATTTCCATCAGCAAGGGATTGGATCGTCCTAAACGCATCCGGATTGAGCGTCAGTGCGCCACTGATCAAATTCCATAGTTGAGCGATCGCAGATTCAGGCATGGCAGTAAAATAACGCCAAGTCACTAAAAATCATACGCCGATCGACAGTAAGTTTGTAAAGATTAGTCAGGTAATAAACTGAACCCTATTCAGTCTGAGATTCACAAAAACGATTCTCGTTACATGGCGATTCACGACTCTAGTGATACCGACAATCCCCATAGCGGCTCAAGAGGCATCTGACTCGCTCACACAGAACCAATCATCTCTCAAGATGGGATGGTAACAGAACAGGAGATTGCAGAACGGTTTGTTGACTCGTTGTTGGGACAGGGTTATCAAGATGCTTGGCAGCTTCTACATCCGACGTTGCAAGCAGAGATTCTGCCGCAACAGTTACAACAACAAGTAGAGCAATTTCAAAGATTGATGGGCGCATTTGTCAGACGGTTAAATACTTAAGTTTTAGGGAACGTAATTCTGGTCAATACTGAATTTACAGAAGTGACCGATGAGATTTTTGTAATTTTTGATCAATTTTTGATGATGAACAGCAGATCGTTGGCGCAGATTTTCCACAAACCTCTAAGCCAGGGCGACCCCGCAAGGGTTGCCCCTTAAACCACGCTGTGCATTAACAAAGAATTCACAGGGAGAGAACTTGTTATGTGCGAATTGAAAGTGGTTTAGCTTATTCCTTATATTGCGGATTTACAGAGAATGCAGCCTCTACCATAGGGAATGGAAATTAGACAAACTACAACCAAACTACAACTCTTATGGGACGGGCATCTTGTCCGTTTAGCGGGTGAGATACCCACCCCACGATTTATTTACAGCCAGTTTCACCTGCATAAGCCACACGCATACCCATCCACCCATCCACTCATCTACCCACCCACACACAACTGTGGCTCACTCATCTGAAAACCGCTGTAACTCATGATCTTAAAGGGAGTTTGGCAATCCAGCCGGATGCCAAGTACCATGAAAGCCGATCGCGATTACGCTCGGTAATGCCAACTTGCAAACGGGAGCGTCATCCAGCCGATCGCTTTCCCATGCCCAAACCTCACTACAATCTCGATCGCCGTCATACACGATCGTCAGTACCCAACCTCGATTGGAAGTATGACAATCTGGAGCATAGATGGGTTCTGTCACGTAACGGTTTTCGCCCAAATCAGCGATCGTCAGAGTTTCGGTTTGACGATCATACTGAGCGATCGCCCCAAATAATTCTCCTTTTTCCATAGCGCCCGGTCGATGTACGACTAAATAAGTGTGCTGCCAGGGTTGTCCTACTTGAGTGGGTGGAACGGTAGGAAATTCGCAGCCCCGATCGCTGGCTTGTTGCATCTCGATCACCTTGCCAGATTGAGGATTCAAGCGCATCTGCCAGAGCGTCCCTTGGGTCGGGGTTTGAATCTGTCCGGTAGCCACTTCTTTGAGGTATTGATTCGTCTGAAAATCATCATATCGGACTAAATTCACAACAATTTCCCCATCTTTGACACAGCCGTTGCCAAAATGCCACTGAAACCAGGGTTCAGCTTCATTGCGGCTGATGGGTGATAGCGTGTGGCGATCGATAATCAAAACCTGCGTTCCGCGTTCAGGCTCCCAGACAAACGCCTCCATCGGACTCTTCACGTTCAACAAGACAGGCAAGGTATGCAGTCGCACTGGCGCAATGAAAAACAATAGATATGATCCGGCGAGTACAAAATCGTGAATGAACGGAACGCCTTTGAGCGGAATCGCCGACTGCTGCTGGATTCTGCCATCTTGTCCACTTCGATAAAGATGAAGCACCGCATCTTTACCAAAGGTCACGCCGAAGTTAAAAATCTCGCCAGTCTGGGCATCTCGTTTGGGATGAGCAGAATAGGGTTGCTTCGGTTGCAATCCGTCTAGCGCATCAGTGCCGAGAGTTTCTAGAGTTTGCAAATCCAGGCAATGCGGATGTCCAGCTTCCCACAGTGCCAGCAGGCGATCGTCTAATGCCAACACCGATGTATTGGCGACATTTTTAGCGGACTTGCCAAATCGCGTCCAGAGCGGACCCGGTGGTGTCATCCCATAGTTGCCAAACAGCAGTTTCTCTGCTGCCTCTTCCGCCTGATAGCCTGTGGTCTGAACATAGCGATAGACTCCTGTTGCGCCCTCATTGGTAAAGTGGATGGCTAAAATAGCCCCATCGCCATCAAACCAATGTCCCATGCGTTGTTCTGATCGCTCTAAACGAGCAGCCCCATTGCGATAAAGCGATCCGCGTAAGCCCAATGGGAGTTGTCCTTCGATCACAGGTAAGGCGATCGGAGCAAATTCTGATGCAGGACAGGTTACGGCTCTCGCCCAAGCACAGGTTGCAGATTGGGTTATCATCGCTTTTCAACGTTCAACACGTACAGAGGAGTTCCTCTTTACCGTACCGTGCTTCTGCTGTTGCCCTTAAATTGTGATACACTTGTACTAGATAAACAATTGCTCTCCAATTAAAAACCCTTGGCATTGCTACCAAGGGTTAACCCTGCTTCAGGAGTCCAGACCAATGCAAACTGTTAGATCTTCTGGTGATGCACCGCTGTGTCGATCGGCAAAACCCAAATTAGGAGTGGAGACAGTAAACAACTGGAACGTGTGACGATCGAAATAACGGAAAACTCAGCTAATCAGTGATGGCTCATGAATTGCCTCCAAATCTTTGTAAGAGGGTGAGGCGCATCTCTTACACTGAATAGTGTAGATGATGGATTTGATTTCTGTCTCCTACTTTACAAAATTTGTTAAAGTTACCCGCCTTTAGCTAACTTTTGTTGCGTAGTTGACAAGCTATCGTGATGGATTAACTCTCGCTTCGCTGCTTCAACAATGACCCGGCGCAACCATTCTGAGCGATCGGGCAGGTGATAAATCAACTCGTAAACAGACTCAGGTAAACGCACTCCAACCACATGTTTCGAGAGAGGTTCTTCACCAATTTGAGTAAAGGTTCCTCCTGTTGATTTCTGATTTGGATTTTGTAGCGGCATAGCAGTCGAGCGGCGATTTGTAGGAGTTCAACGAAATTATGGTAACACGGCTTTTTAGCTGCAAATCAAGATTGGATAAATTCCCATAAACAGTGTTCCTAATTCTATAAGTATTTTTGTACTAAAACCACTGGAGAAAGCTCCTGACAAAGCCGTGTTAACACGCTATTATAGAGATGTGTAAACAGCGTACTGCTTTCAACTAAAATCGGTTGGCCCAACTCTCATTTAAGTGAACCTGTACTTGCTTTTAGCAAAGGAGTAATCCCAAGTGATTACAACCTATATCAACCCCCAAACTATGCAACTTGCCCTTAAGGATATGGCGGTCAAACTTCAGGCACACTTCCTCCATGAAGAAGGGGAAGGCTATCGCGTCGAAGACCTTCAACAAGCCCTCACGCGCTGGCTTGAAGCTTCGATCGACTCTCTAGTTGAGGATGCCTTATTTCACACGGTTGAAGGCGATCGATCATGTGCATTTAATCGCCGTGTCTTTGAGCAGCAAATGAAGCGAATTCAATCAATCGACGCTAGAACTCTTCCTCAAGATAGACTTTTGCAAACCTTATCCAAGGAGACGCTCAAACCGCTTTCAAAAGACGCGAAAGGCACCTCCAGCGACAGGGCTAAGATTGAAGATGTAGCCGCCTAACATTCATCCTCGATCGCACTCCATGTTTGGAACGAGATTATTCCACTCAACAAAATTTTAGCCACTACGAAAAAATCTGTCTACCCTTTCATTTAGCAAACTCGACACTATGAAACTCCTTGACTATCCCGCCGCCATTGCGGAGCAACAACGAAAACTTTTGAGAGCCGAACAACATGTCCGCAGACTTCAGGATGTTGTGAATCATTTGACGGCTGAAATTGATACGGCGATCGCCTTCGACACTGACCTAAAGAACGATGCTCAGCGCAAAGCCAAGCGTATTGAATTAATGAAATCAGCAGAATACCGCAAAGCCCTTGCAAATCTGCAAATCACTCAAGATCAACGCGCCGAAACTGAAATTGATTTGACCTTACTCCGAAACCAATTTTCTGCTCTAAAACTGGAAATGCGGGAAGCTATTGCCACTCACGAACTGCAAATGCTCGACGCTGCCTAGCTCGATCGGGTGAACGTGTTATGCAAAATCTTGGCTGAGAGGGCAGACACGCTGGTCTGCCCCGACCGATTGCAAAATCAACGAAAAATTTACAGGTAGAATTGTTATGCACTAGCTAGAGCTATCTAGATTTTCCTAGTGGCTAAATTGGTAGGCAAATAACCGAAATTTCGCATGGCTGTCAAGACTTGTGCAGTGCAGTCTTCCAAAGTTTCGCGATCGGTTTTGCATTCCACTTCTGGGCTGATCGGCGGTTCATACGGATCATCAATTCCGGTGAACTGTTTAATTTCGCCTGCGCGTGCTTTTTTGTATAAGCCTTTCACATCCCGTTGTTCACAAACTTCTAGCGGCGCATTCACATAAACCTCAATAAAATTGCCAATCTTCTGTCGCACCTCATCTCGAATGGTACGGTAGGGAGAGATCGCGGAAACTAGGACAATCACGTCATTTCGCGTGAGCAAATGCGCTACGAATCCAATGCGACGAATGTTTTCATCGCGATCGTCTTTGCTGAAGCCCAATCCTTTCGTTAAGTTCTGCCGCACAATATCGCCATCTAAGACTTCAACCTTGTACCCTTGAGATCGCAGTTCTTGTTCAACTGCCATCCTGATCGTGGTCTTACCTGCACCACTCAACCCTGTAAACCAAACCGTGACACCACACTGTTTCATGCTAGTTCTCGATCGTTGTTCAAAAAGCATCATAGCCTAAGCGGTTGCCTGACCTGCACTCTACCCCAGTTGAGAGTGCCAGTTGGGAGTGATAGCGTAACAGCACAACAGCGTGGTCAAGTTCAAAATCTTCCCTCACTTCTACATTCCCTCACTCCACCGTATCCCGCAACCTGTTAATCTGTTGGTTGTTTGTAACAGGGACAAATGACCCGTTGGATGGGAGACACCCTTTTAAGGGATTTGGGAAACTTATGGGCAAGGATCAAATCTTGCGTAAAGCGGTTGAGGTTCGCGGTTAGGTTACAGAGACAGCAAACAACAAGTAGCAAAGCTGAATCAGGATTGGAGGTTGCAATGGTCAGGAAGCGTGGATCACATTTATCATCAAGTGCAGATCCTCAACGAAATTCTGGAACAGAGAGAGAACCCGTTCCCGTTACCCCCTCAGAAACTACAGTGCCAGAAGAGACTGAAGGGGTTGCCAAAGTTGTCGAGGATGCCGAGATTGAGACTGTTGAGACTGTTGAGGCAGTGGTAGAACGCATCCCAGAAGGATCGCTTGTTAGTCCGACAAAAGCAGACTTGGAGGCGGCGATCGTAGACTTGAAGGTGGTGCTGGAAACAGCTCGTCAAACGGCACGAGACAAAGAGAATACTTTACTTCAGCAAATTGCCACACTCCAGGCGAATGTGCAAGCTCAGCAATCGCTAATTGAAACTCTTAAAACAGAGTTGCAGCACTCCAGTCAGCTTAAGGTAGAACTGGAGGAGGCAAAGAAGATGATTCTGCAACTATCACAGGTGAATGCAAAGCCTGCGGTTCCAACCTCCAACCCTCGTCCTCTTGAGGTACAACAGGCGGCTGAACCAGAACTAGAATCTGCTGCCAAACCCGCACAACTGGCTCAACGGAAGCTGGAGGGAACAGGACGCGATCGCCCTAAGTCTCATCAAATGGAACTGCGAAAAATTTTAAATCATCCGACTCCACCCGGTAATCTACCCTCAATGCCCTCGGAAAAACTCTCAGAAAAGGTAAAACTTTCAGATACCGACATGGGATGGGTCGATTAGATCGCTCTTCTATAGAAAATCTGGCTCAGGTGAGTTTAATGGTTTTTACGGAATCTGTTGGTTGAAATGAGAACAGTTCAGGTTCGTAATTTTACCGCCTTTCCCAGAGAAGATCGAGAGAGAATCAGAGTTTGATTGAAATCATGCGACTTTAAGCCGTAGTGATTAAGATAGTTGAAGAATGTATCGTTAAATGAATAAACTTCATGCCCTCTACACTCATTGAATCTAGCCGCCTCAACGCACCAACCCTGCATCGACTTGCCAATGGACTGACTATCGTTGCCGAACAAATGCCCATTGAGGCGGTCAACCTGAGTTTATGGACAGGGATTGGTTCAGCGATCGAAACCGACGATATCAATGGCATCGCTCACTTCCTGGAACACATGATTTTTAAGGGAACAGCGCGATTGCAAAGCGGTGAATTTGAGCAGCAGATTGAGCAGCGAGGAGCCGTCACCAACGCCGCAACAAGTCAGGACTATACGCACTACTACATCACGACTGCCCCGCAAGATTTTGCTAGTTTAGCTCCGCTTCAGATTGAAGTCGTCTTGAATGCCGCTATCCCTGATTACGCCTTCGAGCGAGAACGATTGGTTGTTTTAGAAGAAATTCGCCGTTCTGAGGATAATCCGCGTCGTCGCACATTTTGCCGTTCAATGGAAGCTGCCTTCGATCGCCTACCCTACCGTCGTTCGGTGTTAGGTCCCGCATCAGTGATTGAACAGCTAAAACCGCAACAAATGCGCGATTTCCATGCGACTTGGTATCGTCCCCAGTCGATCACGGCATCTGTCGTTGGTAATTTGCCTGTAGAACAATTGATCGACATCGTTGCGAATGGGTTTGCCACGGCTCAATCTACACCCTATCAATCAACCACCTCCTATTCACCTGAACTTCCGGATTGCAGCCCAGAAGCGCCGTTTACGACGATCGATCGCCACGACTATTCCGACAGCAGCTTGCAACAGGCTCGGCTGGTAATGATGTGGCGGGTTCCGGGCACGGCAGATTTGTCGCAAACCTATGCGCTAGATATCCTCTCGTCAATTTTGGGAGGTGGTCGGACTGCTCGCTTAGTGAGAGAGTTACGGGAAGAACGTGGGTTGGTGACTAACATCGCTGTCAGCAACATGACCTATATGCGGCAAGGACTGTTTTATATTTCCGCCCAACTGCCCATCGAAAACCTGACTGTCACAGAGGAAGCGATCGCTCACCACATCCATAGCCTGCAAACTGAACCGATCACAGATGCTGAAATTGGACGGGTGCGGACTCTTGTGGCAAACCGCTACATTTTCGGGAATGAAACCCCTGGCGATCGTGCCAGTTTATATGGGTACTATCAGGCAGTCTTGGGCGATTTGACCCTTGCCCTTGACTATCCCACCCGGATTCAGTCACTCGATCAGGCTGATTTGCAAGCGGCGGCTAAACAGTATTTATCTCCCGAAGCCTACAAAGTTGTTGTCCTGAAGCCATTAGCCTAAGCGGGTTGATCGACCATACCTAAGTCATACACCACGACCCCGTGATGAGGAATGCTCTTTTCTGGTTCAACAGATGAGGGCAAATTGGGCTGACTATATCCCTCTACAGGCATATCAACAGACGAATGCCATGCCATAATTCTTCCTAATTTTGCCCAACTCGGTGAGAAGGGCGGAATCGCTAAAGAACAGGTTTTCCAGCCGCCTTGCACTGGAACTCCAAGCTGCTGACAATGCCCTCCCCGCCGTCCTTCCGACTGGTAAAACTGGCAGTGCCGACAGGATGAAATAGGGCTAGCAGCAGGTTTCATAACGGATAGTTCCAAAAGGTGTTCTTCATCTTTATTCTCATCTCGGCTCTACCGTTGCATTTAACTAGACAAAAAGGGGTAATGCGTTACGCAGATTCGATCGTAGCGATCCCAAAGAGAAAATAATGATTTAGATTCTTTTTAGACTCCTGTTAAGCAATAGACATATTGCATAAAATGAGTGACAAATTCAGGAACTCTAGGTAAAATCACGCTTTTGGCTTAAAACCGATTGGGGATCAATCAAAACTAGAAACAGTCTGTTGCTCAATTTAGAAGCCGATCGCTTAAAAAAGGCATCACATTTTGAGTCAAAAAGAATTTAGGGTTGCGTATAGTTAAGATGGGCTTAAATGAGAAAAAGTTTTCAGATTATTTTCTTTTCTTATAAAGAGTAATGATTTGTGATCGATCGTTTCTCCTTCGCAGCATTCCAATCTCGTAAGGACAAATTAATACGGCTCGAATGATTGCAGAAGCGATCGCTTGGTTTGATGCTGCCCAAAAACTATGTAACCCATCGATCGGTTTCTATGGTGGTCGATGCTTCTGTGCCAGTACCCTCCTGATTTAAACCATAATCTAGGTATTAATGCGACAGTAACCAGGGGCGTTGTGTCATACAATGACACGATTCCCACCAGCGGAGGTCTAAACTTATGTCTTTGTCCTTGACCAATTCTGAGCACTGGTACACAGCGTATGAAGCCGCTTCCGCCAAGCAGCAGTATGATATGCTTCTGGAGGCGATCGCGCAGCCTCTTTCCCCAGAATTGATTGAAGAACTGGATCTGGGGATGATATTACTTGTGATGCGTGATGAGTTAGTCAATAATAACTTGCTTGACCAAGCCATCCATTTCATCCAAACGCTCCAAGAAAAGCAACCCGATCTCTATCAGCAAGAATTTCCCTTCTTCGATAATTTATTAGTGGAATATTATCTCTTCCACAATCAGCCGGAACAGGCACGATCGGCATTAATGCGGTTTATGATTAATCCCGCTGACGACATCGACCAAACGCTAGCCGTTTTAGATTATTTGAAATTTTATGATGCAACAGACCTAGCAGTAGAGCTAAGCAGTGCGGCATATGAGCCAGTTCGGACTTCTTCCAAAGTATTGCCAGGGGTAGAGATAGAGTTCAGTCGGGTGATCTTGAATCACCAGATTCAACAGGCATATCGATCGCTCAAAAATGGCGAAGTGATCGACTGGGATGCTTTTCTAGCTGAAGCGGTGAAATATGGCTATGAGAATACGCTTAAGTGGGTCAATGAAATACATCACCATTTAATATCTGATATTGAAAGCAATCCAGAGTTTTTGACTCAATTTAAGCGCGATCGAGACGCTGTTCTACGGGCGCTATCAACGGAATTTTGTCGATCGATGCTGGAGCAAAAGCAAACTAGTTTTGTTTGTAGCTATGCTCTTTGGCAGGAACTCGTTCATTTTCTAGAAAGTCGGGATCTCCCACGTAAGCAACTTTCTCAACCTGATCTTTACTTCACGATCCATCAATCCGATCTTGATCGATATGTTGCTCAGAAGATTGGCGGATTGCTGTCTACGCAGCAAGCTGTTGGCTTCGCAATCCTTTGGGGCATTCCCTACATTTATGATTGGCTGCAATCTAAACAAATGATTCAAGATGAGGTCTATAAGCAGGCGATCGCAGTGGCGACTGCTCTCAAAACTCAACTTGTTGAAGGGTTTAAGCCACTCTGGAAATATAATTTTATTCATCGTTGGTTGCCCCCGGATAGTATTCCAACAACCGAGTTTGATGCAGAAACCAAAGAATTTGCGGCAAGCCTCGATCAGGTTACTCCGCTTAGCGAAGAATCAGGACATAGCATGAAGAAAACTCTCTTGAATAGTTTAGCCCCATTCGTTTCGCCAGAGATGCTGCAAGCGTTTGATGAAGCAGAGGATGAGGCGATCGAAGCCATGCCATTTGAACAAGATGCGGATGGGGAAGATGGAGAAGATGCGCCCACACCGACCTGGGTTGATCCGCCGATAAGATCGTTTAAACCTGAAAAGCCTCGTAAATCGGCTCTGAAACTCGCATCTGAACTACCAACTGAAGGCAAAAAGCCAGCCAACAAGTCAAAAAAGAAAAAGAAGCGTTAGGGTAAGACGAAGGAATTGAGACTGGAGACTAGTAGAGTGTCAACCTTGAGTTGAGGGGTAGATGGGTGGATGAGTGGATGAGTGGATGAGTGGACATCCAGCACCGCTTGCCTTGGCTTCCCCATCGACCCATCGACCCATCCACTCCCAACCCCTCACTTCAACGTTGACAAATATTCTCTCAGGTAGTGGGGACGGCAAGGGTTGCCCCAGCAGACCTGTTGTTCAGGAATGTTTTTTAGAACGTTGCTACGGGCACCAATGACCGCGTTTGCTCCAATTTGGACACCAGGCGCAATGAAACAATCAGTTGCGACCCAAACGCCATTGCCAATTTGGATAGGAGCGGTTTTCAAGCCAAAGGCAGGATCTTGGATATCGTGGCTGCCTGTACAAAGATAGCTTTTCTGAGAAATCACGCAGTGTTTGCCGATCTGAATGCGATCGAGGCTATACAACACCACATCATCCCCGATCCAGCTAAAGTCTCCAATGCTGACTTTCCAGGGATAGGTAAATCGAGCCGTTGGACGGATGATCACCCCTCGCCCAATTTGGGCACCAAACGATCGCAGCAACACGACACGAGCCGATTGAAAAGCATGAGGGGTGAGCGGAAAGACGATCGCCTGCACTAACCACCACAACAGAATAACCCAACCGGAACGTCCGCGATCGAAGTTCGATTGGTCATAATGGCGCAAATCCATAATGGGAAGCGCATTCAAAACAGGTGCTTGGTTGTCCTGGACTGAGCTAGAACTATTCAAGTTTGAATCAGGATTGGGAATTAGGGAGGTCATCAGTTAAGGTGTCTCGTTGGCGATTTCTAAACCACAAAGACCCGAAGGCACAAAGAGAACACCTGGTGTCTTCGTATCTTGGTAGTAATTTCCTGTGGGTTTAAGCATCAGTTTGGGGAATGGGTTCAGCTGTTGTAATAGGTGTGGCAGAAACAGGAGTTTTGTTCAATTGACCCCCAAACTGCTGAATCTCATAGAGTTTGACACTGATCTGGTATTCATATTGGCTGAGCAACCGAGCATAGATGTAGCCAGCTTTACCATCCAGGAAACCCAGTCTCAGGAAGTAGGCAAGGAAGAAGCGAAGAAATGGCTTGAACGGCAGACGTACCCAAATTTTCTTGAAAAATCGCTTGCGCTGCACAGAATCACCAAAGAGATTTGCCCCGATCGTCCCATTTTCGCCCATGCCGTTGAGCAAGTTGTAGTACACTCTGGCTTCCCAGTTGGAGTAGCGGTTGTGGCGTTCGAGCCAGTGGAAGATGTCGCGGAAGTCGATGTGCAGCATATCGTTTTTGAGATAGCCAACTTTGCCGTCTAACAAGACGTGTTCGTGAACTTCGTTATCTCCTGTGTTGCGAATTTCTTCCGTGTTGAGGTTTTCGTAGTGTCCTTTTTGATGGCGGAACAGGCGCAGGTTCCAGTCAGGATATTTGCCACCGTAACGAATCCATTGTCCGAGGAAGAAGACGCGACGATTGAGGTAATAACCGTTATATTCAGGGTGTTGAATGGCTTCAGCGATCTCTTCCCACAATTCAGGTGTGATGCGTTCATCACAATCGACAATTAACACCCACTCGTTGCGGAAGGGGAGATTGTCTAGTGACCAATTTTTCTTCTTGGGCCACCGTCCGTTGAAGTGAAACTGAACAACATTCGCGCCATGACGTTCAGCAATTTCAATGGAACGATCGCGGCTCTGCGAATCTACAACAAACACTTCGTCTGCTCTGGCGACACTTTCCAAACACGCAGGCAGATTGGCTTCCTCGTTTTTAGCCGGGATCAAAACAGAAACTGGAATTTTAGAAGTCATAGGTAATGAGGGATAAGGGATGAAAGGGATGGTTTTGAGTTTTGAGTTTTGAATGAAAGTATCCTAGCTAGGATGGGCAATGCCCACCCCACAAAATGGGTTTTCGGATAGGTCTTAGCACTCAAAACTTAAACCTTAAAACTACGAAAAATTCCTTGGATGGCGGCTTTGAGGTAGCCGATTTGCCCGTAGGCATAGGCAAAGTTGTCGAAGCGTTGGGCGGGATCGTTGAGGTATTTGAGCGATCGATAGAATCCCCGGAGGAATCGTTCTCCACCGCGTGAAAGTTGTCTCCATCCGGCGCGACCGGCTAGTTGTTCTCGGTAGCATTCGCTGATGCCTTGCCACCAGCCTCGACTGAGAAACCAGGAGCGGTTCACTCGTTCTGGGGCAACATTGTGTGCCGCGAGCGCATCGGGGAGATATGCGACTTGCCAACCGAGTTCTAGTGCCAGTTCGGTCATACGGAGTTCTTCATTCGACAGGAGCGATGTGCCAACTCGACCGAGGTTGACATCAAATCCGCCGACTCGATCGAGAAATGTGCGTCGAATCGAGTAGTTTAAGCCTCTGGGTGTGAGACTGGGGCGATCGACGTACACTATCGTATCTCCCAAGTCATAGGCTCCCAAGTTGCCTGCTAACCCAGAGGAAAGCCAGCGAGGAGGCTGCATTCCCTCTGCCCATAACAGCGTCACTTTCCCGCCAGCAACCGCTAGCTTTTCATTAGTTTGATAAGCCGTGTATAGAATGCTCAGCCACTGTGAACTGGCAACCGCATCATCATCCAAATAGGCGAGGATAGGACTGTGAGCGGCATTTGCTCCAGTATTGCGGGCAACCGAAAGTCCGGTAATAGGTTCGTAGACATATCGTAACCGAGGATGCGAAAGACGAGATTCGACGACTTCACGAGTGCGATCGCTCGACGCATTATCGACCACGATGACTTCAAATTCACCGGGGAAATCTTGCGCCAAGAGACTGTCGATCGCCGCTCCCAGGTACGCTTCTCGATTATGAGTACAGATAATTGCAGAAATCTGCGGATCGGGCATAAGTAGAGCCTCGCAGACGAAATAAGCCAGTTGACTAACTAGTCCCAGAGTTCCCAGGCTTGTCTGCTAACTAACTACTCATAGGACTGAGTTATTAGAACTGTGAATTTCTAATCTTTGATTTGTCCGTGCAAGCCGGTGAGCGTTTCGACGAGATGGGTGAGACGGTTCTCGATCGCCTGTTTCTTACCCAATAAGGTGCGGAGTTTTTGGTAACGAGCGATCGCCAAACTCACATAGGGAACTTGCTCTGGTGGACAGGAGCGTGACCAAATTTGTCCATCGGCATCCAATCCGCAGAGCCGATAATCGGTGCGAGGAATATCATCCATGATGGGCGGAGGGTCAGCACTACAAATTTGCTCCACATATTCCATCAAGTGTTCGACTTCGGCATGACGAAGCGTTGCAATGCCAGGAGTTTGAACAGCCGGTTGAGATCCGGCAGAGTGTGACTCTAGCCAACCATCCACGATCGGTCCTTCGGCGTAGAGTGCCCGAATTTGTCGCACGATCGCCTCTAGCTCTTGCTGCCATCTCACAACTGTCGCTTCAATGTCTTTGAGCAACGTCAGGGGTAAGCTAGGATTCGCAGCATGGCGGGGATTGTTGAAATTTGGGGATTGCGATCGAGGCAGCATGGGTAGATCAAGACAGGATTCTTCAGTTGAAAATGGCATGGAGGCGATCGGTGTCGATCGAGGTTGAGTAGGTGTTGAACCAGAGGATAATTCTTCGGTATGCGAAGAGGAGGAGGCAACGGTGTGGTTTATGATGGCTTCCGTGCCTTTTGGGGGGAATGGAAACGGCTGCACTAGAGCCGCAGATTTCTCCTGAACTTGAAATTGAGATTTTTGGTTGTCCTTTGTTGGGGCTGGAGTGCCAGATGGGGTGCTGAATCCGGATTGTTCCACGATCTCTGCGGATCGATCGTTCAGAGAGTGACCGTTCAAGAGATTGAGTTGATCGAGGGTTGCTTCAATCCGTTGCAGTTCAGGTTTCATCATTGCCCAATCTCCTAGCAGGCATCAAAAATCACATAATTTCAGCGTTGCGGCTGCACCGCTTCAAATGATTCAAACTCAGATGCACACCAATTCAAAACAATCCATAGAACTATGCTTGATTTATCACTCTATGCTCTAAGTGTACTTGTTATTATTTTAGCGGTTTCAACTCTGCAAACATTTGATTTTGCATGACGACTCACAGCACAATGGCGAACAGCACAGATCAGCCCTCTTCTGCCCAATTGATTTTGGTGACAGGTTCCGCTCGATCGGGTAAAAGTGAGTGGGCAGAAACCTTAGCAGCGCGATCGGGCAAATCTGTCACTTATGTCGCAACGGCTCATGTTGATCCGAGCGATCGAGAATGGCAGTCACGCATCCTGCAACATCAGCAGCGTCGTCCCGCGAATTGGAAAACGCTATCGGTACCGATCGACCTTTCTGCAATAATCCAGTCTGCAAGTTCGTCGGATTGTCTCTTAATTGACTCTCTGGGCACCTGGCTAGCCAATCTTTTAGAGCAAGATGAGGAAACCTGGAACGACATAACTCAGTTGGTTTTGTCTAGCCTAGCTCAAGCATCCAGTGTCGTAATTTTGGTTTCAGAAGAGACGGGGTGGGGCGTTGTGCCTGCTTACCCATCCGGACGCCTGTTTCGCGATCGGCTTGGCACTCTGACGCGACAAATTGGAGCGATCGCCGATTCCGTCTATCTGGTGACAGGCGGATATGTGCTGAACTTGAGTCAGCTTGGCGTTCCTCTGGAGCACTCCATCAATTCGGTATTGCCTGGTGAAGCTTGATAAGCTCTCTCATGAGAAGTAGGGTGGGCAGTGCCCATCGCGAAAAGAAGTAGGAGCATTCAAGTTTTGTCCAATTAACAGGGAATACTCCCGTCTTGCTAACGCTTGTAACCTACGAGCGATCGCCCCTTTTCATCACACCCGAAAATATCAACCCTACTATAGCTGTAGTCAGCTAAGTTAGGACAGGGACATTTTTGTGGGGCGGCGAAGCCGCCCCACAAAAATGTCCTAACCAATAGGGCTATCGCTAGCCTACTGAAAACTGCGGTAATGTCAACCCTCTTCTCCATCGGTTGGCAACCCTGCAACCTCCAACTTCTTGGCTCTGCGCTTTACTCGTTCCACCGGATTCATCCACTGTTCCAACAAACTGAAGCACTGAGATGAAAGCAGCGTTAGGGCTAGATACACTAGAGCGACAGCCGCGTAAATTTCAAACGGTCTAAAGCTCTGCGCGACAATCAACTGTCCTCGACGGAATAGCTCTTCAAAACCAATGACGGTAACGAGGCTCGTATCTTTGAGCATACTGATAAATTCGTTGCCCAGTGGCGGAATCATGCGGCGGAACGCTTGGGGAAAAATGACATAGCGCATGGCTTGTATCCCACTTAGCCCCAACGACTCCGACGCTTCTCGCTGTCCTAGCTCGATCGACTGAATCCCCGCTCTGACGATTTCTGCAATATAGGCAGCACTATTGAGGCTAAGGGCAATCACAGCGGCTGTCCATTGGTCAAATGTCAAGGATATCCCTAATGACCTCGCTATGGGCGGAATACCAAAGTAAATCATGAAAAGCTGCACGAGCAGCGGTGTCCCCCGAAAAAAATCGACATATGCCCTTGCAGCAAGACGCACAAAAGGAGACTGCGAAAGACGGACAATGCCAATCAGTGACCCCGCAATCATTCCAAAAAAGATGGATAGTGCAGTTAGTTGCAGGGTAATCAAAGCTCCCCAAAGCAAGTTGGGTAGAGCATTCCAGATGATTTCTAGAGCTTGCAGCACAGGGGATTCAGTTGGGGTACACGTTAGATGGGTGCAGTTTCGGGAAGTTCAGGAGGTTCACCACTAAACCACTTTTGATAAATCTCTTTGTATTTTCCATTCTCTAAGATGGTATTCAGCCCCGCGTTGATTTTTTCCAAATTAGGTGAGTTTTTGGGGGCGGCGATACCATAATACTCTTCTGTGAGTTGTTCACCGACAATTTTAATGCCCGTGACGCTGCCTGCTTTGATGGCATAAAGGATGACCGGGGCATCGCTAACAGCAGCATCTACATTACCATTTGCCAACTCTTGCAACGCTAGGGGCGTATTGTCAAAGGTGCGAACTTCTGCGGCATTTGCTTCGTTTGCTTTCTCAGCACCCGTCGTCCCAATTTGAACAGCAATTCGCTTGCCCTCTAAATTGTCAAAGCTTGTGATATCAGTATTGGATTCTTGCACGGCGATCGCCAATCCTGCTCTGAAGTAGGGACGCGAAAAATCAACGGCTTGCGCCCGTTCTGCGGTAATGGTCATGGTACTGATAGTGAGATCGACCGTTCCAGATTGAAGGGCGGGAATAATTCCGTCAAACGGCAAGCCTGCCATATCCAGAGTCAGTCCTTCTGCCTCAGCGATCGCATTAATTAAGTCAATATCAAACCCTTCAAACTGACCACTGCCCGTCTGCGATTGGAAAGGAGGGAAGGTTGGATCGAGGGCGACCTTCAGCGTTGTTGTATTGGTCGCTGCATCAGGACTAGTCGCAGAGCTACTTGTCTCGTTGCTGGGGGCACCGCATGCCGCAAGCATTACGGCACAGACAAAGCTAAGAACCCCTAAAGTTAATTGACGTAATAGATGCGATCGAGTGAGCTTAATCATAGGAAATATATCGTTCTATTTATGTAGATGAACTTAATGAATTGTGGGCTGGGTGTCCTCACCCGCCCGGACGGGCAAGATGCCCATCCCACAAGAGGTGTCATTAACTCTGTTTGACTACATTATCCTCAAGAATTCGTTGCTAAAGGGGCATGAATCTCTTAATCCTATCGGTTGAAACGGTAAATTGTTTGTAACTATACACTCTGTTGCAGTACATCGAGTGTGCTATGTCTACTGGGACTGCTTAAATAGCAGATATAGGTTTCAATCAATCTTTGAAATAACGTGTTGGATTCAAAATGTTGGATAACGTTGTTCCTGCCATCCAATTTGATCGAGTTGAGAAAAGTTTTGGTTCGCTGAAAGTGCTGAAAGGAATTAGCGGCTTCATTAACCCTGGCGAAGTTGTTGCGATCATTGGTCCTTCTGGTTGTGGCAAAAGTACATTGTTGCGTTGCTTTAATCGCCTGGAAAAAATTAATGGTGGACGGTTAACTGTCAATGGAATTGATTTATCTCGATCCAATTTAACGTCACAGCAATTGCGTCAACTGCGAGCAGACGTGGGGATGGTGTTCCAGCATTTCAACCTGTTCCCTCACATGACTGTTCTAGAGAATCTCGCCCTCGCTCCCCAAAAAGTATTGGGACAATCAGCAAAGGAAGGTTCCCGAACTGCTCGGTTTTTCCTAGATAAAGTTGGGTTAGCCCAAAAAGCAGAGGCTTACCCCGATCAATTATCAGGCGGACAAAAACAGAGGGTGCGATCGCCCGTTCCCTCTGCATGAGACCCAAAATCATGTTGTTCGACGAACCTACGAGTGCCCTTGATCCAGAGCTAGTGGGCGAAGTGTTGAGTGTGATGCAACAGCTCGCGGAGGAAGGAATGACGATGGTGATCGTGACGCACGAAATGCAATTTGCTCGTGAAGTTGCCGATCGCGTCCTGTTCTTGAATCAAGGGCAAGTCGAAGAAGCGGGAATTGCCAAACTCGTGTTGTCCCATCCCAAGAGCGATCGTCTCAAAACCTTTCTCAGCCGCATGAGTTTTGCTATGTAGATGAACTTAATTAATTGTGGGTGGGAATCCAAGCGATCGTTATCTGGATCAGGTAAACGAAAGATCACAGTCAGTTTCAACTTGCAAAACTCCTTCAAGGACAAGGTGTTTGAGGAGTGGTGCAATATCAGCTTCTAAATCCAAATCGGGTGCCCAATCGGCAATGTCAAATAAACTAAACTCATCTCGATCGAATAAATTTTCTACGAGTGTTTCTGGGATTCCTTTTAAATCAATTTGTTTTGACCCAACCTGGACTTGATAGTGTTGATCGCTGAGTTGCTTGACGCGAATGCGATGCAATGGAGACCAGGCAAACCGAGTCATAAGCAGATTCGGAAAAATGTCAGTTCCCATCTGAGCAGGTAAGCTGACTGGAAGCGGTGGATAGTTGCGATAGCCGAGCTTATCGATATATTTGTGCAGACTGTCAGGCTGATGTAGAGTCTCGATCAGATGCTGTCGCAGTGCCATTAACTGTTTTTCTAAAGCGTTCGTATTGTCATCTACGATCACAGGCAAGCTTTGTCGCCAGCCTGCGTTGTTTTGCAGATCATGCATGAGCCAGTCAAGCCAGTCAAGCCCTGTCTGACACTCGATTCCAACCGTAAGATGAAGCGATGGCTGTTCGCAGGCGATCGCATAGTGCCAGTGTCCTCGCGGGATATAAAGCAAATCTCCAGCCTTAAGTACACACTCTAGATAGGGTGGCTCTGTAGGTTGAAGTTGTTTGGATGAGGGCATGTCTGAGGTCGGATCAAGCACCGTTTCTCGATAAACGAACCATTTCTTCTCACCATCAATCTGTAGGATCAGCACATCGTGAGTGTCATAGTGGCAATCAAATCCCCGTTGGTCTGCTGGAGAGCAATACAAATTGATGTGGGTTTCATAACCGATGTCATCTCGAAGATGTGCCGCAAGTTTAGCAACGCTCGGAACCCGATGATGTACGCCGTTGACAATCAGGGTGGCTCCCTGACGCAGGCGATCGCTCCAATCTCGCGGATCGCGTGTCTCCGGCAACGACTTGCCCTCTTTCGAGAAGCGTAAATCTGGTTCTGTAAGTTTGTGATAATTCAACAGATGATTTAAAGCACCCCATGAGAAGAAAGGGTGAAACCTGCGAGAATCATCTGCTGAAATGTGAATTGCCTTTTGTGTCCAGTACTCTGTCAAAAACTGCTCGGTTGGATACGGTGCAAGTAGCTGTTGCAGAATTTTCATAACACGGTGATGCTCAATCTTACGATACAAAACCCCTTTCAGTCAGAAATCACTTTGAGCTGCCAATGAGCCAAGGAAGGGGACTACATAACCGAATCTGTCGGAGTTTAAACAGCAAAGGTGCTGCCTTAAACAGTCGATTTTAGCCCCCTTGCATTGGCATAGATTCTCCTATGGAGAATCGCTCTAAAACCCTTAGAGACTTGATTCAATCATCTGGTCGTTACAGCATTAGCGACCTCAGCGACCTCAACGACTAGAGTTGCTGTTGCTGTTGCTGCTGCTATCGCTGCTGCTGTTGCTGTTGTTATTGCTGCTGCTATCGCTGCTGCTGTTGCTGTTGCTGTTGCTGCTGCTATCGCTGCTGCTGTTGCTGCTGCTATTACCAGCAATAAGCTGTTCAGAAGAGTCACGCTCTGCTAAATCAACCACGTCAACCTGGATAACTGATTGCCGTGCTGACTCGGATCGCTCTGAAAATGCAGCAGCAGTAGCCGATGAATTCCCGATTGGTAGCAATGCTCCAACACTAGCGCTCATGAGTAAGCCCAGAATAACCTTAGGATTCATGTGCAACCTCCTTGCAATCTAGGTTAATGGTGAAAGAAACCAGAGAAATTGAAACTGGCTTCAACTTCTACCATGAAATCCGTAGGTGAAGAGAACGTGAGCATCTAGTGAGAAGATTCTTATTTTTCTGTATTGATTAATACAGTTTGTGTCTAACCTACGAGATTGGCATTGAATTACGGGTATAGCTAAGTGCCGAGTGCTGAGGACTGAGTGCTGAGTCAGGATGGATTGACCGTTTGCCTTTCAGCCTTTGGCAATGTCCTAACCACGCTGACTACTGCTACATCACTGAGCGCTTTATAGTGAACACTTTCTGCAAAATGGCACTTCGATGGAATGAGTTTACAGAGCGTCTTTCAGAAAGATCCATGTGTTAACTCTTTATCGCTCTCATGGTTATGCCAACAACAAATATGCTCACCTAACTCCCTGTAGAACAATAGTATCGCTCACCAATTGTCCAAAGCCGCAGCGCCATCATCAAAAAGAGAATCCCTGCGATCGGAGAGACGTAACACAACCACAACGGCACTGAAAAAGCGCTGGCTTTGTTCAACACCGCCAAGAGCGGAAAATAGCTGACACAGGCAAGCGGTACCAAGAAAGTGAAAAATCGCTGAAACCATTTGCTATAAATCGAAAACGGATACTGAGCCGTTTCCACTCCGCCATAGGTCAGGATATTCATAATTTCGAGAGACTCAATCGTCCAAAATGTCAGCGTGGCTTGCACAATCACAATACCGATAAAGAGGGCAATGCTGCCGATCAATGAGGTGCCCAACAGCCATAAGATTGGCAGCGTTAAAGGAACATGGAGCGTTGCCAGTGACCATCCCATGACCACCAGCCCTTGAGACAATCGACCGATGCGTTTCAACGTAAATTCTATGCCCAAAAGTTGCAAAACTGTGGTGCGCGGGCGCAGCAGCAACCGATCGAAATCACCACTCTTGATGATTTTCCCAAATGCATCAAATCCTCGCCCCAGCGCATCTGCACAGGCAAAGGAGACATTGACCATGCCATAAAACAGAGCGACTTCAGAGAGCGTCCACGTCCCAATCTGATTAAAACGACTAAACAGCGCCCAGATGCCAAAAAATTCGATCGCAGTGACTAAAAAATGTCCAACGAGTTGCAGCAAGAAGGATACTTTATACTGCATTTGTGACTTGAATGATACAGAAATATATCGTAGATAGAGACGCGCTGTGTTCACCGTTATCCTCCCTGAATTACCAGTTTATTGACACCCCGACTCACCAGAAAACGTCCAAATAGAACAATGACGGCGATCCAAAATCCTTGATGAATCAACACACTCAACAGCGCGTTGGGGGGAAGATTACCTGTAAACAGGCGCAACGGTTGATCGAGAAGACCAGAGAAGGGAAGGGCATTGAGCAGCGGCTTGATCCATTCAGGGAAAAACGGTAGCGGCACAACCATGCCTGAGCAAAAAATAATCAGCGTAGGAAAGATACTGTTCACCCCCTCACCCGACAGTGTCCACATCATCGATACCGTGAGCAGCATGGTCAATGCAGAGGACAGCAGGATGGCACTGATAAAGGCAAGAAAAAAGGCAACCAGGGCAGCGAACGAGGGTGGAAACGCCAGTGACCAACCAGAAAGCCCTGTCAGCGGCAACAGCAGCATCGTTACACCCAGAATTGGCATAGCCCGCAGGACGATAGGAGCAGTACGCATGGCCAAAGCACGAGTAAACCAGAAATTATAAAGGTCGGTCGGTCGAAGCAGGTCGTATCCCACCGCGCCAGAACGGATTAAGTCTTGAATGTCTCTATCCCCTGACCAGGGAACGATCGCCATGATAAACGCCTGCCCCAGCCACGCATATCCGATCGCCTCTTGTAATGTCATTGGTTGAGTTGAGGTCGCATGGCTAAAAAATGCCTCTAGAACCATGACTTTCACAAACCCCCAAAAAAGCTGGGTGGCAACCCCAGCCAAAGCCGCCGCACGATATTGCAGCAACAGGGCAAATCTAGCAACAAACAATGAGCGGTATGCGTTCATCCTAAGCACCCCCTACCTTTGCATAAAGTTCAGCCACAATCTCTTCAATCGGTGGGTTTTCCACAAACAGGTCTTCTATTTCAAAGTCAGCCGTAATCTGGCGAATCAGGGATGCGGCAGAAATTTCGATCGGGTTGAACGCCAGCGTTACCGTGCGACCTTCCTGAGAGAGGAGACTCACTCCGGCGGCGGCAAACTGGAACTCATCGGTTTTCAGATCGATTCTTAAATACCGACGCGAGGAAACTTGAGAACGCAGCGTTGTTAGAGAACCATCACACAAAATCTTTCCATCCCCAATGATGATGACGCGATCGCACAATGCCTCAATATCATCCATATCGTGGGTGGTCAGAATCGTCGTGACCTGATGGGTCTGATTCAGCGATTTAATAAATTTTCTGACGGCAAGCTTGGAGACGGCATCCAGCCCAATGGTCGGTTCATCCAGAAACAGGATGTCAGGTCTGTGCAGCATCGCCGCCGCAAAATCACATCGCATCCGTTGCCCCAGGCTTAATTGCCTCACGGGAGTAGAGAGAAAGCTCTTCAGATCGAGCAAATCAATCATCTCTTCGCAAGTCTGGCTATACTCTGATTGGGGAACGCAATAAATATCCCGCAGCAACTCGAATGACTCCATGACGGGAAGATCCCACCAGAGTTGCGTTCGCTGACCAAACACGACTCCAATTCGACCCACATGTTGGATTCTGTCTTTCCAGGGCGTTCGCCCACTAATGACGCATGTTCCACTGGAAGGAACCAAGATACCACTTAAAATCTTAATGGTGGTTGATTTACCCGCTCCATTAGGGCCGATGTATCCGACGAGTTCTCCTTGCTTTAGCGAAAACGAAACACCTTTCAACGCCTGAACTTCCTTGGTTTGTCGCTGCACTAGACCTCGGATTGACCCCAAAAACCCAGAAGAGCGTTCAGACACAAAGAAGGTTTTTCTGAGGTCTTCGACGATAATGTGAGACATAGAGAACCGTTCTTTTACTGCTTGCAAAAGCTACAGTGCAGCTAACACCGTTTCCACAATCTCGTAGTCTACATTGCTTTGCACTTTACCTGTCTTGAATAGTAAGTTACGCCAAAACATTGTCACCGCTTTCAATCCAACAATTCATTTTCAAGTTGGCGACGTAAACCGCCTACCTCTCTTTCCGATCGAATCCGCCGACGAAATCTTCGCCCAACTCGATCGCGCCTTCACCGAACAAAGAAATGCCACGCTGCCGATCGATTTCCACATAGATAGACGTAATTTTTGTGGGGGTCGTTTCGTCCATGATCGGGTGCAAGCGGTTAGCCTGCGATCGCTCCCAAGGATTTCAAAGTCGCTTTCTGCGCTTCTGTGATGCCTGTGACTCCAGTAATATTCATCCCTTCATAGGGGCGATCGCTCTTCAAAACTCGCAGGCATTCACCCGTTTCCACATCCCACAATCGAATCGTTTCATCGAAACTGCCACTGGCCAGCAGCGATCGTCCGGTGGCATCGCACCCAAATGCGACGGAAAAGATGATGCCCATGTGACCTTGCAAGACGTTTAAGCATTTTCCAGAATCGACATCCCACAGGCGAACCGTATTGTCGGCGCTACCGCTGGCGAGAAGTTGTGGGCTGTTGGATGAAGGGGGACGGAGGGCAAGCGATCGCACGAATGCAGTGTGTCCATGTAAGCTTTGCAGACATTGACCCGTGGCAATCTCCCAACGTTTAATGCTGTGATCACTGCCGATCCCAATTAGCGTTTGTCCATCGGCAGAAAATACCACCTCAAAGCCTAGCAGGTCATGTTGATCAAAGACCTGCACACAAGTGCCTGTTTGCACCTGCCATAGCCGCACAATTCCATTCTTAGCGATACTGACAAGCCAGCGTCCGTCGGGGCTGAAGGTGACATGCCAGACTGGATAGGCGTGTCCGACCAGGGTATGCAGAGGATCGCCAGTATCGATATTCCAGAGTTTAACGGTAGAGTCATTACTGGCGCTGGCAAGGATACGCCCATCTGGACTGATCGCCGTACCAAACACACAATTCGTATGACAATGCAGCGTGTTAATGCACTGTTGCGTTTGGATATCCCAGAGTTTAACGGTGCCGTCAGAGCTGCTGCTGGCAAAGGTTTTGCCATCACTACTAAACGTCACATCCCAAACCCAGTGAATATGCTCACTAAACGCTTGGAGGCAGGTTCCATCTAGAGCATTCCAGAGTTTGACGCGCAAATCTGTAGGGCTACCGCTCACAAGGTGCTGACCGTTGGGGCTAAACGCCACAGACCAGATCTGGCTGATGTGTCCCTGCCAGGTTTTTAAGGCATGTCCGCTGGTCACGTCCCACAGCTTCTGCACTCTATCAACGCTGCCACTCAACAGGGTTTTGCCATCGGGGCTAAAGGCGATCGCGGGGATACAAGCTCGATGTCCTAGCAAGGTGCGGAGCGGTTGCTCGGTTTGCAGATTCCACAGGCGAATCGTTTGATCCTGTCCAGCCGTCGCCAATCGCGAACCATCCGGACTAAATGCCACTGACCACACGGGGGCTGTATGTTCCTCAAAGCAGATGGATTCTCCAGTTGCTAAATGCCAGAGTCTCACGGTTTTATCCCAACTGGCACTGGCAACCCACTGACCATTGGGGCTAAAGGCCACTGACCACACCGTGTGGCGATGTCCTTCAAACTGGCGCATTTCGCTGAAGGTGGAAAGATCCCAGAGGCGCACCGTAAAATCGCCCCCACCACTAACTAACCATCGACCATCAGGACTGAAGGCAACAGACTGAACAATTTCAGAGTGCCCTTCCAAACATGCCAGACGGGTTGCCGTTGCCACATCCCACAGTTCTAAAAATCCTTCTTCACCGATCGCCAGCCGTTTACCATCGGGACTAAACTGCACGGCCCAACTCATCTTGTTGATTTGAAATGGCTCGCACAACAGCTTTCCGGTCTGGACATCCCAGAGTTTGATCAGAGAGTCGTGAACGCTTCCACTGGCAAGGACTTGACCATCAGGGCTGAAGCATAACCCCCAGGCAAAATCGTTGTGTGCCTGCCAAGTCTGCTTGGGTTGCCCGGACACATCCCAAAGGTGAATGTTGCCATCCACATCGGAACTTGCCATCAAACCACCATCCGGACTAAAGGCAACATTGACTAAACTACTGAGGGTTTGGGCAAAGGTAGACCCGGCGAAATCGCACCCGCTGAAATTGACTTGATGCAGTGAGGTTTCCTGAAGATACGCCTGCCAGATCGGGAGATCAGAAAAATCCCAGCCGCTGAGATCAACCTGGAGGTCATTCAACACACTCAGCAGGTTGGCGGCGGCGTAGCCCGGATACATTTCAGGGGTGGTTTGTAGTTGCCGCAACTGTTGCTGGATGTGTTGGCTGAGGGCGGTGGTAGAACGAAATGAACTGCGTAACTGAGTGGCGATCGGTTCCAGAATTAGTCGGATTTGGCTCTCGCGAATATAATCACTGGTGCTTGCCTTGGTTAGAGCATAGTAGCTGAGCCAGTTGAAGGACTGTTCACCCTTAAGTTCTGCAACAGCGGTTTCAATCAGGTGTTCCGTCACATATTCCATCACCGCTGGCTGTTGGCTAAAACGGGTGGGAGCGCGTTCAGCTTTGCCATCCTGTCTTTGGGAATCGCTATTCTGTTGTTTCCGCTCAATCAGCGATCGCGAAGCGGTCTCTATCAGACATCGCCGTCCTAACCCTTCCAAAACTTCCAGCAACTGGGCTTTAGAGACCTTGGGAACTATATCGGCATGAAGTTGGTTAATGGTCGTCCATTCTCGGTTAATTGCCAACCAGTTCATCACCTGTCGTTCGAGTTCCGAGAGCCGATCGAGTTGTCCCTCCAGCAAACGACGCAACCCGTTAAAAACGACGGTGCCCTGCTCTAAAAATTCGGCAATATCGCCCTCGAAAAGGTCACGAATTGAGGTTGCCACAATCTTCAAAGCCAGGGGATTGCCCCGGTAATGTTCAATCAGTTTATGGCGATCGGCATCGTTGCCAACCAGTCCTTTTGTTTCCAAAATGCCGCAACCATCTGCTGTTTCAAGTCCGGTGATTTGTAGCGATCGCACGGGCAGTGCCTCTCCTTCCAGCGTTGCCACTTCTGCGGGTTTTTCCCGACTGGTTAACAGCAAACAACTTTGGTGTTCGGTTGCGCCAATCCGTTGAAACAACTCCCCATAGGCTTCATATCCCAATCGATAACTGCCGACGGGCTGCCCGCTCTGGAGAATAGACTCCACATTGTCCAATACCAGGAAGCAGCGATCCTGTTGGAGATAGTGAATCAGTCGGGTGATTTGCGCCGAAGTCCCTTTGGGTAGCTCAATGTCTTGCTGACATGAGAGGAGCGGAATCAGGTCTGCGAGCAGATCGGTCAGGGGTGGTGCGTTACGCAGCGATCGCCAAATGACATAATCAAAATTTTGAATCGACGAGTAGGGGACATATTCCCCGCCGCTCTGCGACGAAGCTTGGGGCTTGCAATCCGAATCTGGCCTTCGGGAACAAGGCGTTTTACATCCCCCGTCCGCAAGCGGCGGAGTCGGTTGATTGTTGATTGTTGATTGTTGAATGAGTTCCTGTACTATCTTCACCGATAAGGCAGTTTTGCCAATGCCACCCATGCCTAGTAAACAAATCAAGCGACAGCGTTGCCCTTCAGAAGGGGATGCGCCGTTAATCCACTGGTGCAAAAGCTCCAGTTCTAATAGACGACCATAGAAGGTAGAAACATCCGTGGCTTCGCCCCAATCAACGCAGGTAGAAGCGATGCACGCCCCCACGCTCTGCTCCCTCTCTCGCTTTCCGATCGCCTTGATTTCTGGTTCCCCGGACTCTGGTTCCCTGACCTCTGCACGTTCCTGCTGGCAGTGATACTCCAACGAAGCCCGAAAGTTGGTTTTGCTCACTTCTTCACCGAGCGCCTCAGAAAGCAGTTGCCAGAGTTTGGGACCCGCATATCGCTTCAAGTAACTGGCCGCATAGTTGGCACTACTAGCAATTTCTTCGTAGGTTTCCCCTTGCCAGGAACCACTCAAAATCGCAGCTTCAACCGGACTGAGTCGTCGTCTTGCTTTTGCCAAAACAACTCGATTCGCGACCTCAAGCCCTTGCTCCGCATCCATGTGTTGCCAATTCAAGTGACGAGTGATTTTACTAGACCTGACTGAAAACAGAATTATACCGAGACATTTTACCTACTGTGATTTTCGTACAGATTTCTTCATCAGGCGATCTATGAACTTCTATCTATTGACGATCGATTCATCGTTTGATAACGCAGCGCCTGATTAGCAGAAGAGACGTAGATGAACGTTCATACCCTTTATATCCCTCATGCGATCGGGCGAAGGGCTTTGAATCGGCAAAGAATTAAGGTCTAACTATCAAAGGTAATGACACATCCAATCACTGCTCTATTCTTTGATGGTTGTAACGTCTACTTTTGATTTGTTTCGTATCTCATTCAGTGTTCTGCGTTCGCGTTATGCACGAAATTGTTCATCTTAGCGATCGCATCACTGGATGTCTGTTCGATCGTTTTGCAATTCAAACCACAATTACTTTAGGAGAAATCAAGATGGCTGAACGTACTGGCTCAGATAAATCAGAGACTCTTTTCGGTACTGACGTTAACGATATACTTAAGGGACTAGGAGGGGATGACGAACTGTATGGTCTTGGTGGCAGCGATATACTCGATGGTGGTGATGGCAACGATTGGCTCGATGCTGGCCGTGGCGGTAATGAGGCTCTCTACGGTGGCAACGGAGACGACACGATGTTGGGTGGCGGTGCCGACTACATGCAAGGTGGTTTCGGCAACGACCTTTACTATGTCAATAATGTGAATGACGCAATTGTTGAAGAGTATGGGGAGGGGTTTGATACGGTACGCTCTTTCATTAGCTATAGCTTGGAATTGAGCGGATTCGTCGAAAACTTAGTCTTAGAGAACGGTGCTGCCAATGGTACGGGGAACGGCTTGAATAATGAAATCTATGGTAACGCCGCCGACAACAACCTCTTCGGTAGGGACGGCAATGACGTTCTCCGGGCTGGCGATGGCAACGACATTCTCTGGGGTGAAAACGGAGACGATCACCTGGCTGGTGAGTCCGGTAACAACCAACTGTTCGGCGGCAGCGGCAACGACATTTACTACATCCAGAATGCAACTACTGCTGTGTTTGAGGCTGCTGGCGGGGGACGTGATGGTGTGCGCTCCATCGTCAGCTATACCTTAACCGCAGAGGTCGAGGTCTTATCCCTGGATGGCACGGCTGCGATTAACGGTACGGGTAACAACTTAGGTAATGAAGTCTATGGTAACACTGCTAGCAATTCCATCTTCGGTGGTGGCGGCGATGATCATTTAGTGGGTCTGGCAGGAAATGACATCATCACAGGTGGCTCAGGGAAAGATACCTTTGGCTTCTTTACGCCGTGGGAGGGAATTGACACAATTAAGGATTTCAAAGTTGTAGATGACGGTTTCTTTATTACACGGTCTGGCTTCGGGGCAGGATTAACGGCAGGATACATCACCACCGATCAATTCCGGATTGGGTCAAGTGCTCAAGATAGTAGCGATCGCTTTATCTACAACAAATCCACTGGAGCGGTATTCTTCGACGCTGATGGCATCGGGGGAGCGGCTCAGATTCAGATTGCCAAAGTATCGACTGGCTTAGCGATGACGAACAAAAACTTCTTTGTCGGCGGTTAACCATCCCGCGCTTCGTCTATAAGCGAATGGCACTGAATTAAGCCAAAGTTGTTGCTCAGATCTTTGCGATCGCGGCTTAGTCTCTCCTTGCTGAGGACGATCGCATTTCTTCTCCACAATTCCATGTTGCTGTAAGTTCAGCTACTTAATACTCTTATGACGTTCAGATTTTTTTCACTCATCCAGTTGAGTTTGCCTACGCTTGTAATCTATTCCTATTAACCTGAAGGACAACAATATGTTGGAATTACAATCTTCTCCAATTCATCAAACCGTTCCATCTTGGACAGAACTAGCTAAAAATTTGGGTGTTCAATTTGCAGAACGCCGCATTGATAGCAATGAGAACGATCGATTCGTCGCTGAGAACTTTGCCGCGTTGAAACAACATAGATTTGTTTCGGCGGGTGTACCCGTTGAGCTAGGCGGTGGCGGAGCCAGCTACAGCGAAATGTGTGAAGTGCTGCGGACACTGGCTCATCATTGCAGTTCCACGGCACTGGCTTTTGCCATGCATACGCATCAAGTGATGATTCCGGTTTGGCGTTGGCAGCATCAAAATGCACCAGTTGAGGGTTTGCTGCGGCGAGTTGCCATGGAACAGATTGTCCTCCTCAGTAGCGGTGGCTCGGATTGGCTAGAAGGCTCCGGTACAGCCACTCGCGTGGAAGGGGGATTTCGCATTAATGCCTGTAAAGTCTTTGCCAGCGGTGCCCCCGCCGGTGATTTGCTGATGACCAGTGCCGTATACAACGATCCAGAAGCTGGCTCCACTGTGCTGCATTTTGCGATTCCTATGCAGGCGGAGGGGGTCAAAATTGATCCTGTTTGGTATGCAATGGGAATGCAGGGCACAGGTTCCCATACCATCGTGTTGTCGGATGTCTTTGTGCCTGACACAGGCATCGCGCTGAAACGCTCCCAGGGTGAGTGGCATCCTCTGTTTCACCTGATTTCAATGGTGGCATTTCCCTTGATCTACTCGGTGTACGTGGGTGTGGCAGAAGCCGCACGAGACCTAACGGTGCAACTGATTCAACAACGCCCAGAAAATGATCACATTTGCTATCTGGTCGGGGGCATCGAGAACGAATTGATGGCGGCGAAATTAGCTCTGCAACACATGATGACAGTGGCAGATGCCAGTCAGCCTGGATTTAATACCACAAATCAAGTGATGACCGCTCGCACGTTAGCAGCACGCGCGGTGTTAAACGTGGTTGATCTGGCAATGGAAGCGATCGGAGGCAAAGCCTTTTATCGATCGTTGGGTTTAGAGCAACTGTTCCGTGATGCCCAAGCGGCTCGCTATCATCCGTTACGGGAAGGTGAGCAACGCCGGTTGGCAGGTCAACTCGCCCTCAATAGGAATTTGTACAAAAATTGAGTTGTAAGCCCTCTAAATCCCTCAACTTTGGGGGACTTTGAGCCAAGTTCTCCCCAGAATTGAGGGACTAGGGGGCGGTTTGAGTCGATCGAGGTCACTGGAAGCACTCAATCACAGTAGGTTTGGATCTTCTCCCAACTCCCGTAGCCGGGTAGCCAGACGCTCTGCTCGTTGTTGTTCCTGGTCTGCTCGTTGCTGTTCCTGGTCTGCTCGTTGTTGTTCCTGGTCTGCTCGTTGTTGAGCCGCTTCCTCCGGTAACAACACCAAGTTCCCTGCCTCGTCATAGAACCGCAACCACACAGTGGTATCATCCTCAACCTTGCCTTCCCAGATGCCCAACCATAATCCCAGGGTTTGACACCACAACCAATCTTGCTGATTTGACTCTAACGGTTGATAGCCGCGATCGCTGTGGAGGTGCCAACCCTGTAATGAATGACTCTGGAATGGATGAAAGACAAAGTAATCCTTCGTCTTGAATACCTGTTCATAGAGCCGCTTCTTGGGTCCCAGGTCAACGGCTTCGGTGGAATCTGACAACAGTTCCACAATCACATCGGGATAGCGTCCATTCTCTTCCCACACCACCCACCCTAATCGCGTCGGATCACTATCCACATCCATCACCACAAAAAAGTCAGGACCTCGAAAATCCTGATTCCGCACCTGTTTACTGCTGTAATAGATGAACATATTCCCGCCTACGAAAACATCCTGACGGTCAGACCAGTGATGTTTTAACGATCGGATCAGCCCATTCATGGCAATTCGGTGACGGTTGGTTTCCAAGGGTTCTCCATCGTCAAAGATCAGATCAGTGGGGGGCATGGGGGGAACCCAGTCCACGGTCGGGGTAAGTGGGTCGGGTTGCTTGAGCATGGGGTCAGTCACCATATCATCAGCCCTCTAGATTACATGCATTAATGTTTTTTGAGATTCCACCTGACTCAGCAACCTGGCAATCAGTAGCTCTGGGATGTGTTCAATTGTACCAGGATGGGGCTAGTCAGGGGCAACGAAACCGGACGAGGACGTAAACCAACTTTCACCCCCAGCCGCGAGAGCCGATCGGCAACTGGACTCAGGAGCATCCCCGCCAACTCAAACATGCTCACAGCCCATTCCCAATCAAAATAAAGGGGGACCAGTAATAGGGGTGGCTGACGAGGTCGGATGGGATGGTTTCTGGAGACAGACCTAGAGCGCTAAAGTCTCCGGTGATTAAGGCAATCTGTGCCTGTCGGAGTGCTTCAGTTTCACTCATCCCCTGTCCTAGAGCGGCATAGAAGGCAGTCATCAGCGTCTGGGTGCTGGCATCATCAACATACCAGAGGGAGGCAATGGTGGCGCGTGCGCCAGTGCGCTGAATTTGATACCCAAACCCTAATATCTCCTCCCCATTGCCCAAGCCGCTGACAGCGGTTCTGCACGCACTCAGAACCACCAGATCAACGTTGGCAATCCTCCAAGCACCGATATCGCGCAGCGTCACCCGATCGCCATTACCAAACAAAATAAACGAGGCTTCGGGTAAACCAGGAACGAATTCGGCATGGGTTGCCAAATGGATAATTGAATACTCTGACAATTGTGATTCCACCGCAACCCGGCTGAAGTCTGTGTTGAATAGTTGAGTGGTATCAGGAACTTCAGCCGCGATGTTTTCGACTTCGACTTCGGTATAGGGCAATCCGCTGAATATAAAGTCTTCTGTGCCAATCTGGAATTGATAATTGAGCGTGGTATCGCTAAAAGCCCCCGCCAAAACTCGCAGGGGCTTGTCCTGCGAGGAGCTAAAGTCTAACAGGGAGGCTGCCGTAATATTGTTGATGCGAAAGCGTTGAATCAGCCATTGGTTGCCATCATACAGTGCCCCCAAGGGCAGATAGCGCAACTGCCCATCGGCGGCATAGAGAATTGTGGTGGCTCCCGCATCTGCCAGGTCTGCTTCGATCGGCTGAATTAACCATTGATAGAGTTGTTGGGCGTCAGGTTTGGCATTGCGGATGCGGTTTTCCAGGTTGGGCAATAAAGTGGCTAGCGCGGCGTTGAGTTGTTCACGACCCACATTAACGGTGCGACGAATCGGTTCACCGTTGGGCATGACTAAGACCAACTCCAGGCGATCGTCCAAAATCAGGGGATAGAGAATGACGGCGGGTTGGTCTAGCTGTTGTAATTCATTCTGCAAACTGGCGAGTTGTTCGGGGTTCAAGTTCTGCCCTTGTGCCGTGCGGCGCAGTTGAGCTACCTGAGTTTCTACCTCGACCCGACTCACGAATTGCTCAAAGTCTTCTCCTTGTTGAAGCGATCGATCATACAGGGCAATAATTTCTTGCTCCGGTGGCCAGAAATCAAGTCCTTGGGCGGTTTGGGCATTGCCGCGCACATCACGCAGATATTCCTGCAATTCCTGAATTTTGAGTAAATCCAGTACTTGTTGCGCTTCTAAAACTCGGTCTTGTTGCAATAATAAATCGGCTAAGCGACGATAGGTATCTGAAACCGTTTCGGTAAACGATTCTTGCTGCTCAGTCGGCAACACCTGCAATTCATTGCGAATCACTTCCCACTGATTCACCGCTTGTTTGAGGAACACGATCGCCAATTCGGGTTGATTTTGATCGGCTAGCGAACTTCCAATGTGACTGAGGGTTGTCGCTTCTTGCTTACGATCGCCAATTTCTTTGCTAATGCTCAACGATTGTTGATAGTAATTAAATGCCTGAGGATAATCGCCTAAGTCATTGTAAATGGAGCCAATATTATTCAGCCTCGTCCCTTCGCCAGCCCGATCGCCAATTTCTCGACTAATCCTCAGAGACTGTTGAAGATAATCAAGCGCCTGAGAATAATCTCCCAAGTAACTGTAGACTAAGCCAATATTCGCGAGACTCGTCCCTTCGTTATCGCGATCGCCAACTTCTTGATTAATTCTCAGAGCTTGTTGAAAGTAATTGAGGGCTTGAGGATAATTCTCCAAGTAACCGTAGACTGAACCAATACTAATGAGGCTTGCCCCTTCGTCAGCCCGATTACCTAGTTCTCGAATGATATTCAGAGACTGTTGATAGAAATCGAGAGCTTGAGGATAATCACCTAAGTTCGCGTAAACCGAACCAATGTTATTCAGTATGCTGCTTTCAACAGTCCGATCGCCAATTTCTCGACTAACGCTCAAAGATTGTTGAAGGTGATTGAGGGCCTGAGGATAATTCCCTAAGTTATTGTAAATGGAGCCAATATTATCCAGCGTCGTCCCTTCGTCAGCCCGATTGCCAATTTCTCGACTAATGCTCAGAGATTGTTGAAGATAATCGAGGGCTTGAGGATAATCACCTAAGTTCGCGTAAACCAAACCAATGTTATTCAGTGTGCTGCCTTCAGTTTCGCGATCGCCAGTTTCTCGACTAATGCTCAGAGATTGTTGATAGAAATCAAGGGCTTGAGGATAATCGCCCAGATCATGGTAGACCGCACCGATGTCGTTCAGTAATGCCACTTCATTAAAGCGAACGCCAATCTCTCGATAGATTGCCAGGGCTTGTTGAAAGGATTGTAATGTCTCTTGAAACTGGCTAGCTGAATACTGTTGGTAGCCCTGTCTGAGCAGTCGGTTGGCATCGACTTGTCGCAGAGCGCGATCGCTAAATTGAGGCTGGATTTGTCCAGCGAGGGTGGGGCGAACAATCAGTGTGTAGTGACCTTGACTCTCAGCATTGTAAGCATTGACCAAGACCCGATATGTCCCATTCTGCGGCAGCGTGATGATTAAGGCAGAGTTGAAATTATCCTGATCAACGTCATCGTTCTCACCTAAGGTTTGACCCTGGGCATCCATGAGGATCAAATAGGGATCGAATTCTACACTTTCCAAAACGATGACGATCGATTGTCCTGCCTGTCCCGTAAACGAATATTCATCATATAAACTGCCATCGGAGGAAAGGACAGGATCTCCGGGTTCCAGAATGCCTTGCACGTCTAGCAACACTTCTGCTGAAGTGGGGGCGGCTGGAGAGGTTTCTTGGGCAACTTCTTGGGAAAATACAGGTGCGCTGGTGAGCAGCGGAATGAATAGTATGCTCAAGCAACCAATGGCTGATGTATAGCGATCGAGGGATTTCAGGTGCATTTGCATGAGGGGTTGGGCGATCTGGAGTGTTGCGATAGGAACAGGCTATTGTAGCAACTGCTGGCTCACGCAAGTTCTGGAAAATTCAGGTAATACTGGACTGTCAGATTTTAGTTGGGTGGAGCGACAACCTAACCTCCAAAAAAAGATTTGTCAGTCAGTCAGCAGCAGTCTTGACGAGAGGGTCCCAATGCCGCTATGCTCTCAGCTTAAGGTTATTTGTTTACAGGAATTTGTTCGCAGATATCTACTTGCAAAGATCTACTTGCAAATAACCGATCGGCCCAAAAATCTAGCCATGCGCCACTCATCGCTGCTTGCAACAGCTTTGAGCGGCGACTGACCCCCGAAACTGTACCGAGCAGTCACGGAGGCTAATGGGATTTTACCACCCTCTTTAGCCGTCCCGCTTTGCCATGCTCAAACGGGGCGGCTTGATTTTGGGATTTCTTCCCATCCTAAAAATCAAAGGACGTGTGTTATGGCAGATGAATTCTTATCCGATTGGAATGATTCCAATGATTCTGATAATGCCGACCCCGCCAAATCCGGAGGCGATCGCGAACCCGTGCATGTGTTAGTCATTGGTTCAGCTGAAGGGATTGAAGAGGTGATTCAAGACTTGCATCAGCGTGGTTTTGCCGAGATTGGCTTGTGGAGTCGCTTATTACCCAACCCCAATCCAGAGCGGATGCCAACTCCCAACCTGGGTGAAATGATGAAACTCTACACCCGCTATCGACGGCGATCGCGCCGCCACCCTTCCACACCGCTATGAGCCTACTCCTGGCTCCCCTTCTCCCCGTGTGGGAGAAGGGGTTGGGGGATGAGGGGGGATTTGTGTGTACACCGTAGACTAGAGGAGAAAGGGGACATCGGCGATCGCCCTTAATCCCACTGAATTGAGAAGATCATTCCAATCGCTCAGGAGGGCTGAATTGTCTGGATCGGCTTGACGGAGCATCGCTAACTCGGTCAGGGCATCCTGCCAGATCCCATGATTAGCATAGGCGGCAATTCGCTCGGAGTCGGAAGCGGCTTGGGCTAAGTCAGTACTCAGTGCCGAATTGGGTTCAACCCGTTGCACCCATCCATCAACGATCGGATTTTGGGACGGACTGCGCGGGTTGATCAGCATAGAGAAGATCCATTGATAGGATTGATTGAGATCTAATGGTTGCGTCAGGTGAACCGCGACAATTCCAGATGGTTCGGTCAACGTCATCTGTTCAGTTTGAATAATTTGCCCGTTTTGATCCAATAGAACGAATTCAACAACGGAATCAGATTGAGAATCAGATTGAGAATCAGATTGAGAATCAGATTGAGAATCCAATTGAGATGGCGCGGGTACATAGAACCAGAAGCTGGGTGTGTCATCTACGGTTCGAGTGAGCAGCGAACTGGATTGCATTTCACAAGTGTCTTCTCCGACTGGAATGTCTCCAGTTCCCGGAACAAGCGCGATCAGTCGATCGAGACAAGGGCCACGAGAGCCGCCAGACGTGCGATCGCCAGGTCTTTCATCTCCAGCAAAATCCTCAGGAGACGCATTAAATACGAGTTGCTTCAATGAAGAGAATACAGGGTTTGAGATCGAACGGGAAACCGAATCAAAACTGGGTAACGCCTGAGCTTGATGGGCATCAAGAGGGGCAAGCGTTGAGAGCAGCATTCCTAGAAGGATGCCAGTGTTGAGAAACTCTGTTGGTTTGGTCATAAACTAAGATACATCTTCATAGAGCCGACCACGTGATTAAGGACTTCAGGGCAAATTGAGCTTTTGCAGCAGCAGCCCCGCGCTCTACCCGTAGGGTGAGCGTCGGGAAGAATGCGAGCGAGTTGACGACACTCCCCTGACCAATGCCGTAGGCGAGGGAAGGGGGATGGAGGAAACGAGCACTCTCCTATGGTGCTAGGCGGGGGAGTTCTGACTTTCGATGTATTGGCGCAAAACGGATAC
>JAAUSF010000128.1 GCA_012033255.1 Cyanobacteria bacterium RU_5_0 | reverse complement strand
CACAATACTCATCGACGAATTGCAGCGTTGGACGAGCTGCACGAGGCGTAACCATACCCTTCAAAATCACAACAGGAACATCATCTCTATTATATTTATTCCTCGCTAGAAGGATGGAAGAGGGATAAGTAGGGGCAAATTATTTGCGTCGAAAGCGATGGGTCACAATCAGAAGGCTTGACGCAAATGCTTTGCCCTCCGCAAAAATACATTCTCAATGATTGCCAGGTTAGTAGGCTAAGGGCAAACGCACTTGAAAACGACTCCCCACTCCGACCTGGCTATTGACAATGATCTCTCCGCCATGCTGCTTAGCGATCGTTTGGGCGATCGTCAACCCTAATCCATGACCATTTTGCTCTTTTGAGGGTCGCTCAGAGTGCCAGAAAAGCCGGAAAATAAACGGCAGATAGGCAGGTGGGATACCGACACCTGTATCTTCCACAGAAACGACGGCGTTCTGCTTGGATCTTTTCATCGAAAGCGTTACTTTTCCTCCTGTCATCGTATATTGAATCGCATTGTCCAATAAGCTTGAAAACAACCGATCCAATTGAGTGGCATCACCACTAACAGACAGATTAGTCAACAACTGGCTCTGAAACTGAATGCCTCTAAGTTGGGCTTGGGATTCAAAACGTTCTACCACCATATGCAATAATTCATCCAGGCAAATCATTGTCCCTTTCTGTTCACGGGTAAAGCTGTGGTCAGTATCCGTTCGAGAGAGGAAAAGTACATCGTCAATCAATCCTTTCATTTGCTCAGTCGCCTTGGTAATGGCGATCAAATTCTTGATATCGGCTGGATCAACTTGTTCAGCGTGACTGAGCATAATCTCACTCGTAATGCTGATCTTTTTGAGAGGATGGCGTAGTTCGTGGACGGCATCGGTGATCAATTGCGTAAGCTGCTGAAAGCGTTGCTTCATCGGTTCTACTGCCTGCCGTGTCAAATAAAGGGTATTAATGCTGGCAAGCAGCAAGGCGATGATTCCGCCTATCATCAAGCCTAATCGAAGTTGACTCAACGAGGTTTCTAGGCGATGAGTCGATTGGCTCACCCGAAGATACCCTCCTAACCGTAACGTTCTTGCGTCTGAGGTGTGAGTGTACACGGCGATCGTAATTACACGAAGCTGATCCTGATGTTGGATAATCGGGTTATTCCCGCCGATGTGTAAAGACAATGAGGATTTGGGTAAGGGTGTTCCAGGAAAGTGGCTTCCTTCTCGTGCCAAAAGTTCACCGTTAGCGTTAAACCATTCTATGCCTTGCTCTTTGTTAGAGAATAGATCGCGCCAAGCAAGCTCTTTGCTCAAGCTTTGGTGTCCTTTCGTTTTAATGGTATCCAAACTTGGAGCAGCCGCTTGAACTAACGTTAGCAACTGGCTATTCAGATATTGATTCCGGCTGTGGTCAAAAAAGATGTACACGACTGCGGCGGATACTCCAAAGATCGCTGTCATCACCATCAGATAAGCAAGTGATAAACGCCAGTGAATCTCTTTGATCCGGTTAGGGATTTTGTTTGAGACGGTATCCCAAACCATAAACGGTTTCAATGAAGTCATTGACGGCTCCAACTCCTTTCAGTTTTTGTCTCAAACGTTTGATGAGAGCCTTGACTGCATCCTCCTCCGGAGGGTCATCAAAAGACCAAAGGTTCTCCATAATCTCGTTACGGCTCAACACACAGCAACCATGACGCAGAAAAAGCTCTAATAGACGATACTCCTTGGGAGTTAGTTTCACAGGGTGACCGCTATAGGTTGCTTTAGTCGTGTTCAAGTCAAGGTCTAAATTTTCCCATTGCAACACAGGAGATGAAGAAGAGTTTCCACGACGTAACAGAGCGCGGATACGGGCTAATAACTCTTGCAGTTTATAAGGTTTAGCCACATAATCATCTGCTCCGGCATCTAGCCCATCAATCTGATCCTGAGCAGTATCTCGTGCCGTCAGCATCAGAATGGGCATTTGATAGCTGTGGGAGCGTATCTGGTGACAGAGATGAATGCCATCCAGCTTTGGAAGCGTCACATCGAGCAACAGCAAATCATAATCAGAGGTTTTGACACATTCCCAGGCTTCCTGCCCATCTATTGCAATGTCAACATCATAATTCTGGTATGTGAGAGCTTCTTGAAGTATTTCAGTAATACGCTGGTCATCATCAACTAATAGAAGTCTCATGGCGATCGGATTAATCCAAACACAACAGTGATCGACGGTGAAAGATTGCCAGAAACGGTGCAGACCTGACAAGTAAATACAAAAGCAATCAGATCAAGACAAAACTTTTACCAACTTAGCGCAAGCCGAGCATTTTTAGTGTGTTACTTTCCTGCCTTAGTTTGTCTCATTGTGATGAACGATCGGGCGAACACTAGTTTCAACGCATCACACGCATGAACAACTGATCCCACGAATTAAGCGATCCAAAACCAAAATCTCACTGAGCGTGGTGAACTTGATGGAATCAGGACGAGACTCAATGAGTGAATCTCAATTTGTACCCCTCACCCACTTTTTGGGCTGAAAGGCAAAAAATTATGCAACTATTTACAAGTCTTTACAATTGCTTGCTGACATACCTGATTGCGACCCGCGTGTTTAGCCGCATAACGGGCTTGATCTGCTGCCTCAATTACAGCGATTTTCAGATGAGTAACCACAATTGCGTGTGGATGGGTGGATGGGTGGATGGGTGGATGGGTGAATGGGTGGCTTATGCAAGGGGAAACCGCTGTAAGACTTCTCCTGAAGCCGCATTTTCTGGAAAGGTTGCCACTCTGATCCTCAGCGTCAGATTGATAACCTGATCTGACTCAGCACCAATCGCTTTATATAGCTAAGTGCTAAGTTCTGAGGACTGAGCGCTGAGTCAGGATTGATTGACCGTTTGCCTTTTAGCCTTTGACAATGTCCTAACCACGCTGGCTACTGCTATAGCCATAGTCATATTGGTTAGGACATTTTTGTGGGGCGGCTCCGCCGCCCCACAAAAATGTCCATGTCCTAACCTAACTGACTACAGCTATATATTGCTGGGTTAAAAAATGAGCCTTATGAGACGTTTGTCAGTCAAACAGGCTCAGAGGCTCAATCTTGAGTTGTTATATCTGCCGACGCATTCACCGAACTTGAATTCGAGTTTTATGATTTCTTTTTACCTGTTTTTGCGACACAAGCACCGTTAGTTCTCAGGAGAACAGCATGAAACAAACGGTTCTGAGGCGAGGCTCTCCAGGCCAACCGATTGTAACAAGCTTGTCCAATCCTCGTTAATCTTGCTATCCTGTGGTGAGGTATGCCGTTGTTCAGCAAGATAAGTGAGAGCTTCGTACCAAATTCCCTCGATCGCGTATAGAGCAATCTTCTCTTCAGGAGAAGCGGCTGCTAACTGTGTCTCCAGGTCAGGACGCTCGATGCGTTGAACTGAACCATTTACGTAAACGAATCGCTCTTGATTTTGGGCATCGCAATAAATTAAAAAATACCATTCATAATTCTTGTTTGCTTCCAGTGAAATGGTTGAGGGTAGACGAAGACTAACAATACCCGGTGATGTTCCCTTTCCTGGAAATTTGGTTGTGTAGACAATATTGTCTTGCTCATCCTTCAGCACAAATTCAATTGCGTGTTCCGATGTCAGCGTATACGGAACATAAAACCAGAAGGTCGGAGATTCGGCTAATGTTAGTCCCACATTAGTATCGGGTACTAGAGCCGTCAGAGGGGACATATCTGGAATAAAACAGGAACCACGACTTCCTCCGCCTGTGCGTCTTGCAGGTCTACCAACATCCGAAAAATCTGGTGGAGTGAAGCGCAATTGTCGGCTAAGAGGGCTGCTGTCCGGACTAACTGATTGTGCCCTTGCCGACAGAGGGGAATACGCAAAAATGAGCCATGCGAATGTCAATCCGCTAAGCCCATGTAGGACGATCGCTCCAGCGATGAGTGTCTTGAAGTGTACTGTTTTTCTAGCCATGCTGAATCTAAATGTCTACTGTAATTTTCGGTTCTGGTAGGTGGTATACAGGATGACGCCCACCTCGGTAGTTGCTAGACCCAATGCGGCAGGAATAAATGGTAGCCACCCTCCTTTGAGCAAGACAATGAAGCAGATGCCATACAACATGCCAAATGCAACACCGCTCGTCAGTGCCAGGTAGAAGGGCGATCGAACGGATGCAACCAGAACACCTCCCGCCAAAGACCAACCCCAAACCCAGAGGGTTGTCCCCCATGATGGCAGCCACCACAGTAAAGGGCGTTGATCGAGGACAGCACTGAGAATTTGACTGACCATGTGGGCTTGAATCAACACACCCGGCATCTTCTCTTCTGGATTGGTGCTGTACGGAGTAGGCGAAAAATCTTTGAAGCTCTGAGCCGTTGTGCCAATCAGGACAATTCGATCCTTGACTAGATTAGGGAGTTCGTCATCCAGCGAACCGTTTAGGAGTTCAGTGAGGGTGACTTGCTTGGCAGCTACACCGGAAGAGCGGTAATTGAGCAATATCTGATAACCCTGTGAATCTAACTGATGATAGCTGCCTGTGCCAGGTTCGAGTCGTCTAAAGAGAATGGAACCCATTTGCAACGTTCCTTGCGAGTTTCGTTGAGCATAAATGCCATCGACAGCAAGATAGAACCGAGCGATTTGCAAGCTGAAAGAGGTATCCGTGACACAAAACGAGTTCGGATTGGGAGCCATCCCTAAAATCTGACGACGAACAACGCTATCTGGATCAACTGGAATGTCACTAAAGCTTAAACGTTGATTTGGAATTCCGGGAGGAGGTCTAGTGCCAGGATTTTCCTGGGTTTCTCCGACTTCGCAAATCGCAATAAAGCGTTCGTTCTGCCGGAGATGGGTATCCAAAACTGCATAGTTCGGATCAGTGGGAAAATCACGATAGATATCCAACCCAATGACTCTGGGATGATGGGGTTGTAGCTTCTCTAACAGTTGTGTGAGGGTTCGATCGGATAACGATGTTCCTCGTCGCTCGTTAGGATTTTGACGTTGGACATCTTGTTCCGTCACAGTCACGATCAAAAGGCGTGGATCGAGAGGTTCAGTCGGTCGCAGTCTCATCAACTGATCAAACGCCTGTAACTCCCATCTCTCTAAGATTCTTAGCTGCCGCACCTCCATGACTAACGCCGTGATCACGATACTGGTCAAAAGAAGGATTGGAAAACGGTGTTTGCGATGCCGAACCGCCCGATCGTTCAACGGCGGATCGCGCAAGGTTTGCCAGGTTGTCAACACCTCAGCCGGATTCTGACAGATCACAGGCAACCAAGTCGCGTAGGGATAATCGCCTTCCAGTTTTTCTAATCGTTCTCGTGCTTCCCGAACAGTGGCATATAACGATTGCCCTTTTGAAAAAGCAATCAGAAAATGCCGGAAAAATTCTTGTGCGACCAAATCCGGCACGAGTTCTCGCATTACGATCACTTGTGGAATATGCAGATCGGCAAGTGATTGTGCTAAACCCAAACCATCACAGGAATTGAAAATAGCTAACTTCAATCCGCGACTAATAGCTTGCTTGAGCGCATACCTGAATTGGTCAAGCGTTAAGCTTTCGGTTTGATTAACATGAATCCGACCTGTATCGGCTTCGGTTTGGCTGTGTCCGGCAAAAAACAGAATATCCCAGCCTTTAGAATCCCAAAGGTAATCATTCAACTCCTGAAGGCTTGGCTCTTCCAAAAAGAGCAATGTTGCTCCTGGTAACTTCTCTAGTAATCGCCGATCGGCTTGGGTTTCGATGCCATCGCTGTTTCCTAGAATGGCTAAAATTCTGACAGTACCAACAGAAGTTTGAGACTGAGGTTTGACTCGCCCATACTCTTGAACACTCAGGGCAAGTTCCGCCTTAGGATAATCTTCAAAGAAGTTCCATAAATGCCAGGGGAGCCGTCGCAAGCAAAAATCATTGGTTTCGATAATCACATGAATTTCATCGCCTGGATCTAGCTCACGGCTCAATTTGCGATCGATGGAATGAAACGATTCTGAATTGAGCCAAGCATTGAGTTGTTGCTTTAGCTGTTGACCCAAATCGCTAAACTCCACCTCAGAAAAGTGAGTCACACCGCCTGATGTAATTGCAATAGTTCGAGTTGATGGAAAACTTCGCTCTCGATAAAATTCTCGATAGAGCAACTGCCAATGTCGATGGAGTTGTTCAAGTTCCGGGGATGGAGGTAAACTGCCCATGCATTTTATGGGATACCGATCGCCCACCGCCTGAGAAATTTGGGCAGTGACATTGGGAAACCCCTTTTGCAAGTCTCCCGAACCCAGGTTGATGGCTACTAATTTACTCATCCCAGTTTGGTCGTGAGCCGCTAAAGAACAAAGTCCTCAGTCACACTAACATTATCGAGAGCAACTTGGATGCTGAACCGATCGCCTAACTGCCCCTTGAAGTGTCTGAGTTGAATATAATTATCTTGCCCCCTGGAACAAACCTCCTGGAGAGGTTCACCAAACTCAGAGAGCATCAGCAGTTTGAGATTTGGCGGCAAATAGGATTGTCCACATCCCGGATAGATTTGCACCAAAACATTCACAGTTTCATCGCTGTTTAGCGTGACGGCGATCGGTAGCACCACAGCTTGCTCACCGAGTTGCATCCCTAAATCGATCAACTTAGCCCGCTTAATTCCAGTCTTCAACTCGGTCATGCTCCTCACAAAAACCATTTGCATGTTATTAACGCCTAAAACATCTTCAACAGACTGCCAACTCGTTTCAAAAACTCCCCCTAGCCACTGTCTCAAGTTCACCACGATCTTGTTTGCGGAGGCAATCGGTTGAATCGTCAGGGCGGGTTGCCGGATTTGGTTGAGGTACGCTGGTAGATCGGAGAGCGATCGCAATTGACTGAGTGGCACCTCCGCCATTGCCGTTCGCGTAAATCCTAGTAGCGTTGCCCGCTTCAACGTTTGGTTCAGTTGAACTGCCACATAGCCAATTCGATCGGACCAAACATCCGGCGGAATCTGGCAGAATTGAGCATTGGGCAAGACTGGGCGACACTCCAACTTGCCAATCTGTTTGATAGATAAATCCGCAATATCCATAAACTTCATAAGCAATGGACTGTGGCTATCACTCTGGTTTAGATCGCTCTCAAATCCCAGGCACCGCAGATAAAAATCGACGGCATAAACTGCCAACGCATTCAGGTAAACTTGTTTTGCCTTCGGCGGTTGAGAATGTTGTTTTTGGTAGTGCTGGGCAATCGTATGTGCCTCAAATGATAGTGGTACTGTAAACATGTGTAATCTCTGGGTGTATTTGCTCAATTAGGCTAAATATTTTCTGAAGTAAGGCATTAATTCCTTCAACTGACGATTGAAAAAACTACAAAGCGTTTGGACAGATACTTCTAAATTCGTTGCAATTTCAGACCATGTTTGACCTTCAACGAACTTAGCTAATGCCAGTGATTGAAATGTTATTTCCGGACGATCTCTGATCTGCGACTTCTTAAGCAAATGCTCTGGATCATCCTCCAGAAATTGTCGTAGAAGTTGGTCATCTGAAAGTGTCTCCTCGACCGAAGTGAGCTTATCTAGTTGATCGAGTGATGGAAGGTAAGCGATTTGTCTTGTCTTAGCGGATTTTGGAATTTGGGTTATTCCCTTTTTGTTGCAGTCATTGACAACTTCAATAAATTGATGGTTCAAACGAAAATTAACCCACGCCATCACTGGATGTTCTGGATTATAGCTATCGATCTTTTGACAAACCTCAAGTAAGGTTTTCTGGAGAGCTTCATTGTAGAAGTCTTCGTAAAGACTATACGACCATAAATTTCGTTGAGGATGTCCCAGCCGACCTGACGTCAAGATTTTATTAACTAGCCGATTCAACGCTAGCTGTCTCTGAGTGCTTTGGGGTGGGTGTCTTTGAGCAACTTCAGCATACTGTTGAAGTTGCTGATCCAGTTCATCACTCTGTGAGTCACCCTTAAGACGCGCATCTACCATCTGGGCTTCCTCGTCTCTTCAGGGCTATGGAATACAGTTCAATTCCCTTATCTCCAAAGGTCTTTAGCTATAAACTAGCGAGGTCTTGTGGATTGGGGGCTGTCACATGACTGTCACATGGCTATCTACATTCGGCTTACTCTCTTACTTTCAGGAACGTCTGTTGACTATTCTGTTTAGCGATTCAGTAATTAGGCATTTTGTTACAAAAGTTAATATAGAACAAATACCCATTACCCGTACTGAAAATTCGGCATCCCAAAGAACAAAAATGGAGATTTTTTAGAGCAATTTCAATTGTGCAGTATGTCTAATTGCAACCCAGGGCTGCAATTTAGAGTAGGTTGTCCATGCTCGAAATCTGGCTCGATCGCCATTGAAAATCCTAATGGATTCCATCAGAAAAAAGTGATGTTACGAGAAGGTATCACAAAGTAGATTAAAGACTAACGGGTTAAGGAGGTTTTACATGGCAAAGCTTAGGCTGATCGTAAGCAATGAGTCAACTCCCGTCTCAGCTATGAACACAGTAGGCGAGGCTGTTAAGACCTCATTTCAAGGTACTGAGGCGCGTGGCAGTAGTCAGGGTCAGCAAGAAATGTCAATTGAGCCAGGAGACGTTGTTACCTATCAAGGAGATCTGTGGCGTGTGCAGATCGTCTTAGATGAACACACTCTCGTTTTAGACAAGGGCGGATCGAGGAAGCGGATTAGCGCCAGGGATATCATCCCTCCGCAGGATCGACGGAGGAGAAAACTACAGGCGATCGATGGAATGAAATTGAAAAATGACCGCAAGGGATGCAATTTGGGTTGAGTTGGGGTCTGAACAAGAACGTTTGTAGACTGCATTAGGGTCAGCGTAATCAATTTATTGTTAGGGATGTGGTGCGTTAGGCTATATAACGCACCACTTTTAGCTTTAGGAGCATTTTCTGCTCATCCCGCTTTGTACAGTTTTCTGTTCAAGGCTTTATCTAAACTAAGCGCCTACTGGTGACAAAGTTGGGTCAATTGGCGATCGAGTTTGATCAGTTTATGTCAGCGATCTTCTTCTGTAATTGAATTATCTGTAATTGAATTATTTGTAGATCTGTTACTTTTGGCTCAGCCCTGTCACTTATTTTGTCCTCAGTTTGTCACCCTTCCAGGTCTAGACTTGCAAAAAGCAGATAGGAATTTTCCGAATCTGATTGCGCTAGTTACTCGTTCATTACCAATGTCGTCTGGGAGGCTTTGATGACTCATAACCGCAGTGGATCACAAGTTTCAAAAATTGTCTACTTCCGCGTCAAGCTCAATAGTGGAATGGAACTTGTTCCTATGGAAGTAAATGCTGATGGGTTGCTTAAATATCGTGGGAAGTATGTGGATGAATACCATCAAGAAGTTGATTCAGAATCAAGCATGTCACAGGCTTGCGAAGATTCGATCTAGCCTAAACAGAATAGCAAAATGATACACTCTACTACTTCCAATCTCCTACCTCCTGATTTGCTCCAAGTGTCTGAAGATGTTTTGCAAAAGGTTCCAGATCAGCCGTGAAAATTCCAAGTAATATTTCAGCCCTGCTGGTTGGGATTACCCTGACTTTAGTGAGTCTTTGGATCGGTCAGAATCATGGTTTGTTGCCGATCGCGGCTTCTAAGGAAGCTGAACTGGTAGACGAATTATTCAACGCAATGATGACCATATCTGTCGGGCTTTTTCTGCTTGTGCAGGGAGTTTTGATCATTGCCGTATTCAAATTCCGTCGTCGTCCAGGTGATTTAACAGATGCTCCACCGATTCATGGCAACATTCCGCTAGAGATTCTCTGGACTGCTATTCCAACAGTCATTGTTCTTCTCATTAGCGTTTACAGCTTTGATGTTTATCAGAAATTAGGTGGGTTTGATCCGAACGCCATCGGTGATTCAGGTGCAGTACAAGTAGCAATGCTTCCAGGCGAGGAATTGTCTACTCCCCTCATCAACCCCTCCAAAACCAATCCCACTCACAAGCATCTTGCCTTGGGGATCGGCGCTTCTCCGGAAGCAGAAGGCAAACCTGCCGATCTAGTGGTTAATGTGATGGGTATGCAATATGCTTGGCTCTTCACCTATCCCGAAATTGGCACCACAACAGGCGAATTGCATGTCCCCCTTGGCAAGGATATTCAACTCAACATCAAAGCGCAGGATGTCCTCCATGCCTTCTGGCTCCCTGAGTTTCGCATCAAGCAGGATGCAATTCCTGGACAAGAGAGCCAGCTTCGATTTAGACCTCAACGGGTTGGTGAGTATCCAGTTGTCTGTGCTGAACTTTGCGGTCCCTATCATGGGGGCATGGTTACGAAACTCTTCGTTGAAAATCAGCAAGACTATGACAACTGGTTACACACTCAGATTGCTAGTCATGATCCGGGGCAGACTGTGATTGCTCTAGGAGCAAACCCACCTTCCGATACTGACTTCCTCGCCCCATTTGTCAGTGAATTAGGGGTGACAAACGAAATCTTGCAACAACTCAATCCGCATTACCCGGCTTGAATTGATCCTGTTTGAGCAAGGCTGGAGTTGAGTCAGAGGAGGTTTTGTCTCCTCGATCGCGGATTATCCACTGCTGATTATTTGCTTGTTTAGCTATGACCTCAGCCCACGTTCATGCAACAGTTCCCGCCACTACTCCGAATCAAGTACCAGTGTATCGGAAGTGGCTAGACTATTTCACCTTCAATCCAGATCACAAGGTGATTGGGATTCAATACCTCGTCACCTCTTTCATTTTCTATTTCATGGGCGGTACAATGGCAACCGCTATGCGAACGGAGTTAGCCACTCCATCGCCCGACTTTGTGACACCCGAAGTCTACAACAGTTTGCTGACTCTGCATGGAACAGTGATGATTTTCCTGTGGATTATCCCAGCCGGAGCAGGGTTGGCAAACTATCTCATTCCTTTGATGATTGGGGCGCAGGACATGGCGTTCCCCAAGCTCAACGCCCTTGCCTTTTGGATGATTCCGCCAGCCGGTCTGATGCTGATAGCGAGTTTCTTCCTGGAAGCACCTCAAGCAGGCTGGACTTCCTACCCTCCGCTTAGCCTGGTCACTGGAAAAGTGGGTGAAGGAATCTGGATTATGAGTCTGCTGATTCTGGGAACCTCTTCGATTTTAGGGGCGATCAACTTCCTGATCACTATTCTGAAGATGCGAGTGCCCAGTATGGGGCTGCATGATATGCCGTTGTTCTGCTGGGCAATGCTGGCAGTTGCCGCACTCGTATTGATCGGAACTCCAGTGCTGGCAGGCGCATTGATTTTGTTAGCCTTCGATCTGTTGGCTGGAACGGCATTTTTTAATCCCACGGGTGGCGGCAATCCAATTGTGTACCAACACATGTTCTGGTTCTACTCCCATCCAGCGGTTTACATCATGATTTTGCCGCTGTTTGGCGCAATTTCGGATATTCTTCCGGTTCATGCACGTAAACCCATTTTTGGATATCGGGCAATCGCCTACTCTAGCCTCGCCATTAGTTTTCTGGGGCTGATCGTGTGGGCGCATCACATGTTCACGAGTGGAACTCCAGCGTGGCTGCGGATGTTTTTCATGATTGCCACAATGGTGATCGCTGTTCCGACAGGAATCAAGATCTTTGGCTGGATAGCCACCATTTGGGGCGGCAAAATTCAGTTAAACAGCGCTATGCTGTTTGCGATCGGCTTCATCTCCATGTTTGTGATCGGCGGTATTAGCGGTGTCATGGTAGCATCCGTTCCGTTTGATTTGCATGTGCATGACACTTACTTCATTGTGGCTCATCTTCACTATGTGCTGTTCGGAGGGAGTGTCTTTGGTCTCTACGCCGCGATCTACCACTGGTATCCCAAGATCACCGGACGGATGTTGAATGAAACGGTGGGAATCTTTCATTTCATCCTGACGTTTATCGGTATGAATCTGACATTTATGCCGATGCACGAACTGGGACTGCTGGGCATGAATCGTCGGATTGCGCTATATGATCCCAGGTTCACAGATTTGAATCTAGTTTGCACGGTAGGTTCATACATCTTGGCGTTTTCTACGCTTCCTTTCTTGCTCAATGCAGTTGCGAGTTGGTTCCTGGGCACACCAGCAGGTGATAATCCTTGGCGCGCCCTGACGTTGGAATGGATGACAACCTCTCCGCCGCCGATCGAAAACTTTGAAATCATCCCAGTTCTAACGACAAGTCCTTACGACTATGGCGTGAGTACTCACAATTCAGCTGGAGATGGATCTGTTTTTAGTCCCGAACCCGTTCTATCTGATGATTCTAGTGTTACCTTACAACCTGAACCTGATTCAGTCGTTGCAGATAATACCACCGATCGCCAGGTAGAAAGTTACGCCGTTGCATCTCTGATTGTCGATCGCCAACCCGAAAATCGCGCAGATGAACCTGCCGTTGAATCATCTGTGCCTAATGGTTCTAGTTCTTCTTTACAAGTTGAATCTGAGCCAGCAGGTGCTATTAATTTTGACGATCGCTAGATCAGGAGTTGCCGTTAGGAGTCGATCGTTTGACTGACGATTCAGAATTCTAGATTAGAGAACATCCAATCCATCCTCCCCACAAAGACACCAAGATAGCAAGAGAATATCCCTTTTGTTCCTTTGTGTCTTTGTGGCTAATTCCCGAAGCTATTCTTCCATCATTCTTTTGTCGTGTCATAGACATTATCATTCATGCAAATTTCAACCACTGATCCAGTAAAAACCCTCGTCGAGCATCATTCCGCAGTTGAAACCACTGCCTCCGCTCATGATATGGAACATCCTGATTATCGCCTCTTAGGAATCATGGTATTTCTATTTGCTGAGGGCATGATCTTTTTGGGTTTGTTTGCTGCTTATTTAACGTTTCGAGCCGTTACCCCAGATTGGTTTTCTGATGAATCAACAAAATTAGAATTGCTGTTGCCTGGAATTAACACGACTATTCTAGTTGCCAGTAGCTTTGTGATTCATCAAGCCGATATAGCCATTAAAAAGAATGATGTTGCAGGTTTACGAACCTGGTTTTTAGCAACTGCTCTAATGGGATTGACCTTCCTGGCAGGTCAACTTTATGAATACAGCCATCTGGAATTCGGACTGACGACAAATCTGTTTGCCAGCACATTTTATGTTCTGACAGGCTTCCACGGGTTACATGTGACGTTTGGACTCATTCTGATTGCAGCCGTATGGTGGCGATCCCGCAAACCCAATCACTACTCCAGTGAACATCATTTTGGTGTAGAAGCCGCAGAACTCTACTGGCACTTTGTTGATGTAGTGTGGATTATTCTGTTCGTTCTACTGTATATTCTCTGAGGAACCTATGCCGTTTTGGGAACAGTTCGGGGCACGACTCTACAGACAAAAACCCAGGCGGCTCTGGCAGCGGATCGGGGCACGGTTGCACAGATATAAACCCGTGCGACTCTGGCAGCGAATCGGTGGGCGGTTGTATGGACAGCGATCGATCCAATTCTGGCAGCGGATCAGTACAAGGTTATATGCCGTTTGCCTAGTGATCACACTGCTGACGCTAACCAGTTCGGGATTAGCCGTGGTCTTATTCGCGCAGCAATCCCATGTTCTCAGCCAGGTTAGTTCATATGACTTACCAGAAGTACTCTTATTAGAGGACATGGGACATATGCTGCTGGGCATGTCTCTCGATCGACGCGGCTTTTTGCTGGGTGGTTCCGAACGCTTCGATCAGCGATTTGATCAGAAGACTCAGCGGTTTGAACAATTACTGCGTGAGTATAGTCACTTAGATGCACAATCTTGGGCGTTTGAGCAAAAGTTGGATGATTACGAAGAACTCGATGAGCAGGAAGAACTGCAAGCTCTGAAGCAACAGTATCAGGAATGGCAGCGCACGGACAAAGAGATTGAGGCATTATTTCGGACAAACCGAAAGCAAGAAGCGATCGAGTTTAAACTCACTACTGGAATTGAACTGCGGGATCAGGTAATCGGTCACCTGAATCGCCTGGTCGAAAGCGAAACGGCTCATTTGCGCTGGCGCATTGCCCGGATGGAAGCTCGTAGCCTTCAAAGCCGTAATATCGTTCTGGGCGTGACACTGTTGATGCTCTTGATGGGCTGTGGATTCGCCACGCTACTGGCGCGATCGATCACCATCCCCCTCGACCACTTACAAAAAGCTGCTTATGCAGTTGCTCAAGGACGGCTCGATACCCCCGTCACTACGAGTGCCCAAGGCGAAATTGGTAAATTAGCGCATTCGATCGAGCGGATGCGTCGGAGTCTACTCCGAACCATTACCAGCCTTACAGCACAACGGGCAAAGCTAGCCACTACCCTCAAGTTTAGTGCGGATGCTGTGTTGGTTCTCAGCCGTGATCACCACATCACTCTCTTCAATCCAGCAGCAGAACGCTTGCTGGGTGTCTCCGCTCAGCAAGCCTTGGGACAACCCTATTCGTCTATTCTGCGTGTCATCGGTTCACTGGAACATGAAGCCGCCATGCAGCTCGATGCATTATTAAATGGGCAAAGTCAGGAGCAACACAGCGAAATCCAGCTTCAAGGGGCGAATGGCAAAACTGTTTGGGTTGGGCTGAGTTGCGGCTTAGCCCATTCCTCTGGCTATGTGCTGGTGCTGCGCGATATTAGCAAAACTAAGGCGTTGGACGAACTGCGATCGATTTTCATCTCGACCGTCTCCCATGAGTTGCGACGACCCCTCACCAGTATCGTTAGCGCGATTGAACTATTGACCTCTAACCAAGGCTTGGAGGCGGAAGAACAACGTGGTGTTCTTGATATCCTGGTTCATGAGGCAGGTCAACTGCGAATGCTAGTGGATAACGTCCTCAACACGATGCGCTTAGAGGCAGGTTGCTTTACCGTTCGCTTCCATCCAACGAATATCAACCAGTTATTGAAAGACGTTGTTACTCCCTATTGCCATCCCCTCCAGACAAAACCGATCCGGCTTGTAATGCCCAACAGCCTACTCACAGCCTACGCTGATCCCGTTGCAACCCGATTGGTACTCAACAATTTAATTGCTAATGCCCTGATCCATGCTCCCAACGCTCAGGAAATCACTATCCTTGCTCAAACGATCGACAACCAGATTCGCATTGCTGTGCATGACGATGGGTTTGGTATTCCGCTTGAACACCAACAGCGAATCTTCGATCGGTTCTATTGTGTGGCAACTGAGGCAGATTCGCGGGTAGGCAGTGGTCTTGGACTCTACATTGCTCACGAGTTGATCCATAGACAAGATGGACGGCTTTGGGTCAAGAGTACTCCCGGACAGGGGGCAACGTTTTACTTCACCTTGCCGCGCTTACCCATATCCGGGGGCGCATCCGATCGTTCAACTCTAACGACATTGGGAGAACTATGACTCAAAAAGTTCTGCTCATCGATGACGATACCTCGATTTGCCACCTCGTTTGTCTGCACCTGAACAAGTTAGGTTATAAGGTCATGGAAGCAAGCAGAGGGATCGAAGGTCTACAACTGTGGTCAGAGATTCAGCCCGACCTGATCCTGCTCGACATCATGATTCCAGACATGAGTGGCTGGGCAATTTGCCAGAAGGTACGGGAGTTTTCAAATATTCCGATCATCATGCTTACGGCGCGTGATGAAGACATTGACAAGCGCGTGGACTCGATCTGGGAGCAGATGACTACCTGACGAAGCCATTTAGCTTTATTGAGCTTGAAGCTCGCATCCGAGCCGTTTTAAGACGGACACAGCCAGTCACGTCCCAGCCAAAGGGCGGGATATACTGCTTCGCCGATCTTCAGATTGATACCATTGCTCACACCGTGAAGCGAGCAGGCAAACTTCTGAAACTTACCCCGATCGAGTTCAAATTGCTCCTGGTACTCGTTGCAAAGGCAGGTCAGTTAGTGTCCCACAATCATTTGCTCGTGGGTGTTTGGGGTTCTGATTATGCGAACGAAGTGGCATATCTCAAACCTTACATTTCGCGTCTGCGTCAGAAGTTGGGAGACGATCGAGATGCTCCTCAATTTATCGAAACGGTTTACGGCTTCGGCTATCGCTTCTGCGGCGACACTGTTCAGGGACGATCGAGAGACTTTGAACACCTAAGCCCACCTGTCATATCGTAATCACACCAAGTCGGGTTAAAGCGTTGTGAGCGGTTAGGGACTTGTAGGTATAGCTGTCCACCATAAAAGGTTAGGACATCGGGATTCAAGGGGGTGTGGGGGCGAAGCCCCAGCCAGGGGTGGAACCCCTGCACCCCGTCCTAACCCAAGTGGCTGTCGCTATAGAACCCATTTGAGATCTCAGGAAACGGCTGAAAGTCGCTTCAGCATTAGCCTGACGAAGCAAAGATCGATTTGGGTCTTGGCATGGGATAAGGTGCGCTCA
>JAAUSF010000127.1 GCA_012033255.1 Cyanobacteria bacterium RU_5_0 | reverse complement strand
TCGCCATAACCGATCGCTTTACCTCCTGCCACAACCGATCGCTGCACGGACTGCGGCAACCAGCCGATCGCTTCCACCTCCTGCCTCCTCCGATCGCGCGATGGACGTTTCGGAGAAAGCCGATCGCCTGCAATCACGAGTGCAAGACCTTGATGCGGAGCCAGCTAACAACTCATTCAACTGCGGGTTACACTGATTGGAATTGACGATCGCAAGTTGAACCGTTGAACATAAGGTTGAAGCTGGTGGGGTATGGTGACATTTTTGTTGGAAGTTGGGACGGAAGAGTTGCCTGCAAGCTTTGTCAGTGAAGCATTGGAGCAGTGGCGATCGCGCATTCCCACCAGTTTAAGTGAAGCATTCCTGACGCCGGATGCGGTGGAATTTTATGGGACACCTCGACGCTTGGCAGTGTTGATCGAAGGGCTGCCAGACCGACAGCCCGATCGCGAGGAGGAAGTGAAAGGTCCTCCGGCTCAATCGGCGTTTAAGAATGGAAAACCAACCAAGGCAGCAGAGGGCTTTGCGCGTTCGCGTGGTGTGGATGTGGCGGATCTGGAGATTCGATCGACGGATAAGGGCGATTTTGTTTTCGTGCAGCAGAAGATTCCCGGTCGTCCAACGGCGGAGATTCTGACGGAATTAATTCCTGAATGGATCTTTAAGCTGGAAGGCAAGCGGTTTATGCGCTGGGGGGATGGCGATTTGCGCTTTCCCCGTCCGATTCGCTGGTTGGTAACGCTGCTAGATGATACTGTGCTGCCGATTACGTTGGAAAATGGTTCGGAGCGATGTACAAGCGATCGTCTCTCCCAAGGACATCGGGTGCTTCATCCTCGACCTATCCGCGTTCCCAAGGCTCCAGACTATCTCGCCTGCCTCCGTGCCGCATCCATTGAAGTTGATCCAGAGCGGCGCAAAACTCAGATTCAGGCACAGGCACAAGAGGCAGCAAAATCCGTGGGTGGTTATGCATCGATTTCTCCTGAGTTGCTCGAAGAAGTGACTCAGTTAGTGGAATTTCCGACGGCGGTGGTTGGCAAGTTTGACTCCAAATTTTTAGAACTACCGGCTGAGGTGATCATCACCGAAATGGAGAGTCACCAGCGATATTTTCCGGTGCTGAAGGCGGAAGACTCCTTGGAGTTGTTGCCTTACTTTGTGACCATTTCTAATGGTGATCCCCAAAAATCAGACATTATTGCGGCAGGGAATGGGCGAGTGATCCGGGCGAGATTGTCGGATGGGAAGTATTTTTATGATGCCGATCGCAAACACCCTCTGGAAAGCTTCCTGCCTCGTCTAGAGAAAGTCACCTTTCAGGAAGACTTGGGATCAGTGCGGCAGAAAGTCGATCGCATCCTGCAAATTGCTAATTTGATTGCCGATCAGCTTCAGGTGAGCAAGGGCGATCGGGCGACGATTCAACGAGCCGCTCTCCTCTGCAAAGCCGATCTCGTGACGCAAATGGTGGGCGAATTTCCGGAACTTCAAGGGATCATGGGACAAAACTATGCGCTCAGCAGTGGAGAATCTCCAGAGGTAGCGACAGCCGTTTTTGAGCATTATTTGCCGCGAGGTGCAAGCGATCAATTGCCTCAAACCCTTGCGGGGCAAGTTGTAGGAATGGCAGACCGGATTGATACACTGGTCGGAATTTTTAGTCTAGGCATGAGTCCAACGGGGTCTTCTGATCCATTTGCGTTGCGTCGTGCCGCGAATGCGGTGGTGAATGTGACCTGGGCAGCCGATTTGCCGTTGAATCTGGATCAGCTTTTACAACATGTGGTGAACGAGTTTGCCTCAGCGCGATCGAAACCATCCCAACCTGCCACCCTACAGACTCAGCTACAGGAATTTTTCTTGCAGCGAATTCGCACTCTGCTTCAGGACGATCAGGGCATTGATTATGACTTGGTGAATGCGGTGATGGGGGATGATTCCAACGAGAAAGACCCAGAATATGCTGAACGAGCATTGCAGGATATGTTGGATGTGCGCGATCGTGCCCGTTTCCTCCAAACAATTCGCCAAAATGGAGGACTAGCTACGATTTATGAAACCGTCAACCGCGCGTCTCGCCTCGCCGCACAAGGCGATTTGAACCTGATCGAGCGCAATCCTAAAACCGTCATCAAACCCAAATTATTCCAGCAGCCTTCCGAACAAGCCTTTTATGATGCGCTGGTGAAACTCGTTCCTCAAACTGAGGCGGCTCAATCTCAACGAGATTATCAAACATTGGTAAATGCATTGGCAGCGATCGCACCTGTCGTCAGCAGATTCTTCGATGGTTCCGAAAGTGTTTTGGTGATGGATAACAACCTTGATATTCGGCGGAATCGTCTGAATTTACTGGGATTGCTGCGGAACCATGCGCGAGTGTTGGCGGATTTTGGAGCGATCGTTAAGAGTTAAGGATTCACAACAATTCCATCTCGACTTGCCGTACTAGTGAGAATCTGTTCGATCTGAGCAGGCGTGAGATTGGGATTGGCACTTAGCATCAACGCCGCAACTCCAGCCACATGAGGCGTGGACATAGAAGTCCCCTCATAGTTGGCATAGGCACCCTCTGGGGTCGAAGCAAGGCTAGTCGGGATCGTCGATCGTACATCCACTCCCGGCGCGACAACGAAATCTAACGGATTCTTACCCGCCGGATTCGAGTCAATGTATAGCTTACGGTTAATGTCGATCGCCCCCGCAATGATCCCTTGATCGCGGACGGATGCCAGATGAGCCGGATCGCCAGATTGAAAAGCTCCCAAGCTCTGCCGTTCATTCCCAGCCGCAATCACCACCACGACCCCTTTCTGTCGAGCATACGCTAACGCTGCTTCTAGATCGGCATTGACTCCGGAATTTGGATCGCCGCCCAAACTCATATTGATCACCTTCGCACCGTTATCAACCGCATAGCGAATTCCGTTGGCAATCTCCGTATCCGTTCCACCATCTTGACCCAATACCCGAATCGGCATGATCTTGGCGCTAGGAGCGACACCCGTCGTGCCAATACCATCGTTTGCGGCGGCAATAATTCCTGCCACATGAGTGCCATGTCCATCGCTGGATAAGTCAGACGGATCATTCGAGTTGCGCTTAAAATCCCAGCCTCGAACATCATCGACAAAGCCATTGCTATCATCGTCAATGCCGTTATCTGGAATTTCATCTACGTTTGCCCAGATATTATTCTTCAAGTCAGGATGGTTATAGTCAACGCCCTCATCTAGCACAGCCACAATCACCTCCTGACCTGTAAATCCTTGTGCCCAAACTTCAGGTGCTTTGACTAAATCAAGCCTCCAACTATCTCCGCCCAAATCAGGTACATCTGTAAACAGATTTTGTCCGGCAGCACGGGCAACAGCCGCCGATGCATTCACTAAACCGTAGCCGTAGAAAAAGTTAAAATTGCCAGCAGATGACATGGAGGTGCGCGTGGTCAATGTATATTTGCCTGTTTCCTTCTCGTCAAAACTGCTGACTCGCACCAAATATTTGGTTCTTGGCTTAGCTGTAAAGACTATGCGAGCGTTGTTGTTTGCATCTTTATTTGTGTCATCTCCGAACAAGAGCGATCGCCCTGTCTTCGCATTAACCAACTGCAAGTAGCCATTAAATTTAGCGGTAAGGCTGACTTCAACTCGCTGACCTGTTTTAAGCCCTTTTAATTCATAATCATCCGCAAACGTATCTCCCGCCCGTGGATCAATGCCATCCGTTTCACTCAATGCCCCCTTCACCCGTTGCCGACCTCGAATCACACTTCGAGTAATTTTTTTAGCCGCCGCTCTCAACCGTCGTGTCAGACTTTGGGCTTTGCCTTGAGTTGCGTTGGCAGAAAAACGAGGGCGATCGGGTGCGGTCAACGAATCGGACGATCGACGGGTGAAGAGAGATGTCGATTGTCTAACAGGATCGGTTAAATCAGGTTTACCTTCCAATGGTAAATATGCAGGTAACGACGACTTCAAAGGAGTAGACATAGAAACCTAGCGATGACTGCTTACCCACCTTATCCACTGCTTCCCACAAGCGGCAAGGGAAGCTGGCTCTACTGTAAATTTAAATTCTTGGTTATTGAGGCACAGATCATGAGTTTAGCTGAGGTTTTTCCTATTATTAGAAAGCTTTCCGCGATAGAAAAACTCAAACTAATATACTTGAAAAAGTAATTATGAAGGTAGTATGAAGTTAAGTTAAAGAATTGGTTAAAAACTTTTGCATCTTACGCTAAAGAAGCAGTCAAAATCGCAAAGTCGATCGTTGAAGGAAAAATTTCTCAATGACTATTGGGGTTTGGGTATTAGGCGACCAACTCTGGACAGAACAAGCCGCGTTACACAGTTGTGCCGATCGACAATCGCAGATACCTATCATTTTGATCGAGTCGCTTGGTTATGTTCAGGAACGCCCTTACCATCGGCAAAAGCTGGTGTTGGTGTGGTCAGCCATGCGCCATTTTGCCGAAGAATTGCGGCAAGCCGGATGGACAGTGGCGTATGAGACGGCTGAAGACTTTGAAACACCGTTGCGTCAATGGATAAACGCGCAAGGAATCACGGAACTCCGGGTCATGCAGCCCAACGATCGCCCCTTCACTGCATTCTTACACTCGATCGATCTACCCTGCAAACTCACACTCATTCCTAACAATCACTTCCTCTGGACAGGGGATGATTTTAGGCAATGGGCAAACAGGCGGAAAAATGTATTGATGGAATATTTTTACCGGGAAGGGAGACAGCGATTTCAACTATTGATGGAAGGTAAACATCCAGTTGGCGGACAGTGGAATTTTGACAAAAACAATCGCAAACCGCCGAAAGGAAGGCTGAATACTCCCAAAGCCGTTTGGTTTGAGCCGGATACAATTACACAAGCGGTCATTCAGCAGGTGAAATCAGGACATTTTTCTACCTACGGACAAGTGGAGCCGTTTCGCTGGGGTGTAACCCGATCGCAAGCCCTGCAAGTATTGGATCACTTTATTCGCGATCGTCTCCCGACATTTGGACCTTACCAAGACGCAATGGTGACAGGCGAAGAAACGATGTGGCACGCGCTGCTGTCGCCTTATCTCAACCTGGGATTACTGCAACCGATGGAAGTGATCCGAGCTGCCGAAGCAGCCTATTTCGATCGCAATCTCGATTTGAGCAGTGTTGAAGGGTTTATCCGGCAAGTTCTGGGTTGGCGCGAGTATATGCATGGGTTGTATCACTATGTCGATGCCGATTATCCTCAATGCAACCGTTTCAACCACACTCAACCTCTACCCGAATTCTTCTGGGATGCTGACAAAACTGATATGAACTGTCTGCATCAAACCCTCAAACAAGTCGAAACAACGGCATATGCTCACCACATTCAGCGATTGATGATATTGAGCAATTTCGCTTTAATTGCCGGACTCTCACCTCAACAGGTGGAACAATGGTTTCACACCGCTTTCATTGATGCGTATGACTGGGTGATGCAAACAAACGTAATTGGCATGGGATTATTCGCAGATGGTGGAATTCTCGCATCCAAACCCTATGCCGCTTCTGCCAGCTACATCAACAAAATGAGCGATTACTGTCAGAATTGCCGCTACAACAAGAGCGATCGCACAGGAGACAACGCCTGTCCCTTCAACTTTTTCTACTGGGATTTTCTCGATCGTCATCGCAACACACTTCAATCTCAAGGACGCATGAGTTTCATCCTCAAAAACCTCGATAAGATGCCAGATGCAGAATTGCAAGCGATTCGCCAAAAAGCTAGAAACTGGCATGGCAAAGGGGAGGGGAAGGATGAGGGATGAGGGATGAAGGATGAAAAGGATAGAGTTAGGTTCCTACTGACTGGGCTGTCATGTCCATCAAGATTTTTGGGCACTCCGTTCGGGTTCACCTGCCATTGGGTGACGTTGAATGTAGGAGCCATCCGGCTGAAGCTCCCAGGCTTGGCGATTGTCAGATAGCATGATGCCTAAAATCTCTTCCAGGTCTTTCGCCAGATCAGGATCTTCGATCGGCGTCACGGCTTCGACTCGACGATCGAGGTTACGAGGCATCCAATCAGCACTGCCAATATAAAGTTCTTCCTGTCGATTGTTGTGGAAATAGAAAACGCGAGAGTGTTCTAGAAAGCGACCCACAATACTAATTACACGAATATTTTCGCTGACTCCTTTGATACCCGGACGCAAACAACAAATGCCACGCACAATCAGATCAATCTGTACACCGGCTTGAGAGGCTTCGTATAATGCTTTGATGATCTGCGAATCGACTAAAGCATTCATTTTGGCAATAATGCGACCGGAACTTCCATTCTTGGCGTGTTCGGCTTCACGATGAATCAGAGAAAGCATCCGATCGCGCAAATTCACTGGAGCAACCAAAAGTTTGCGATACGATCGTTGTCGCGAATATCCGGTCAAAAAGTTGAACAAATCTGTTAAATCAGCCCCTAATTCATCGCGACAACTCAACAACCCCAGATCGGTGTAGAGTTTTGCTGTTTTAGAATTATAATTTCCTGTGCCAATATGAACGTAACGACGAATGCGAGTCTCATGGGGTGACGCTCCTACAGAGTTCTCCTTTCGCACAACCAATACAATTTTTGTATGAGTTTTTAACCCCACTAACCCATATACCACATGCACTCCTGCTTCTTCTAACTTACGTGCCCAAGTGATGTTATTTTCCTCATCAAAGCGGGCTTTCAGTTCCACCAACACAGCGACCTGTTTTCGATTCTCAGCCGCCGCAATCAGAGCATTGACGATCGGAGAATCACCAGACGTTCGATACAGCGTCATCTTAATCGCAAGGACATACGGATCATGCGCCGCTTGCATGATAAACCGCTCAACCGAAGCTGAAAATGAATCATAAGGATGATGCACGAGCAAATCATGACGACGGATGACGGAGAAAATATCACCGCCCTCTTCCAAACTCCGCCGCGAATTGGATGCAGCTAACTCACTCCCTAGCCGTAACCGTGGCGGAATCACAGGTGCCCAAGGCGGATCTTTCAATTCGGGGAGCGGCAACGACAAGAAAGACATTAAATCTCTTAAACAAAGCAGTCCCTCAATTTCGTAAATATCGGTTTCTTCGAGTTCCAACCCTCGCATCAAAACTTCTCGTGCAAACGGCGGCATTAACGATTGCACTTCCACCCGAACCCCCGACCCGCCTAGACGACGTTTCCGCAACTCTTGCTGGATGGCAAGCAGCAAATCGTCTGCTTCGTCCTCCTCCACTTCTAGATCTGCATCACGAGTCACACGAAACAGAAAATAGTCTTGAATCGTCATTCCTGGAAACAACATTTCCAGATTGTGCCCTATGATCTGCTCCAACGGTACTCCTGTCCATACACTGAGCTTGCTGTCATAGTGCTGAAGATGCTGAGGCAATGGCACGAAGCGAGGCAGGATATTGGGCACCTTCACTCTGGCAAATCGTTCTTCCCCATTCCCTGGATTCTTGACTACGACTGCCAAATTCAAGCTGAGGTTGGAAATATGAGGGAAAGGATGACTCGGATCAACGGCTAACGGAGTTAAGACCGGAAAAATGAATTCTTCAAAGTATTCTTGAAGATAGAGGCGTTGTTCCTGGTTGAGGTCAATGTAATCAAGGAGATATACTCCTTTTTCTGCAAGTGCCGGACGGAGGGCTTGCTCAAAATGATAGTGCTGCTCCGTAACCATTGGTCGGAGGCATTGGCTAATATCATCAAGTTGTTGTTTCGGGTTGCGTCCATCGGGAGTCAATTGGCTGACTTGAGCATCCACTTGATCTTTCAAGACAGCAACACGTACCATGAAAAACTCATCTAAATTTGAGCTAAAAATAGCGATGAACTTGAGCCGCTCAATCAGGGGAGTTCGAGGATCAAATGCCTCATGTAAGACACGGCGATTGAACTCTAGCCAACTCAATTCGCGATTGAAGTAGTATTGGGGATCGGTCAGGTCAACTTCAGGGGCTGTTCGCTTGGCTCTTGGCATGGCTTCAGTGACGTAGCAATCTACACATCTTAATGTACCTGAATGTACCTCAAGATCGTCGCTTCTAGGATGCAGTCAAGCTTACTACGTTCCTGGCAGGTTGCGAAGATCTTCACCCATATAAATCCGATCGCCCAAGACTTCCAGCAAAGGACCATGTGTCCCAAACTTAACGATGCAAACGGAACCTGCCAGCGCATTAATCCGATCGCGATATCGTCCTAAATCAATTCCGAGCAAACTACAGAGAATAATCCGAATCGTGGCTTTGTGAGACACCACTAAAACATTGCCGTCTGTATAGTTCTCCTCGATCTCTGCAATCACTAACGAGGCACGGCTAGAAATCTGCACGGCTGTTTCGCCGCCCGTTGGCGGATTCCAAGCGGGTTCTGTGAGCCACCGCACATAATCCTCGCTATATTGCTCTTTCACCTCCTCATTCGATTTACCTTCCCATGCGCCATAGCGAATTTCTTTCAGTCCATCCCGCAGTTGCATTTCCATCCCGATCGCGTCGCACAAAGGCTTAACCGTGGCGATCGTCCGCTTCATCGGGCTGACATAAATCGCTTGCCACGCCATTGATTTATAAACCGCCGCAAACGCTTCTGCCATTTGCTTACCGTTATCGGTCAAGTCTGGATCGAGTTCCCCGCAATAGCCTCCCATACGGCTATATATTGTCTCTCCGTGTCGTAAAAAATAAAGTGATAAGCTCATAAGTGATTCGGAAGTAAATGAGTATGAAGGCGATACGATCCGACGATATCTTACCTCCAAATGTCCTTCGCTCGATCGCCCTTCAGAGTTTATTCAGATATATCCATTTCTTGTTCTAAACAATTCAAATTCCAATCTTTCTCATCCTTCACCCCTCCAAATTTCCTACTGCCCCATTCCGAACGCGCCACGCTATTTCTAGCAATCGAACCCAACGTTTGTGTACCTGCTTAGGAGTGCAATTAAAACTTTTGGCAATCTCTTGATCGCTAGCTTGCGTTCCCTTGAGTTCCAATAATCGTTTTTGGTCAGACGATAGCTGTTGCAAGAAAATTTCCCATTGCTGTTGTGGCATTCCCAGGTTTTGATCGAGATCTGCACCAAGCCACTGATGCACCAGTTCCCAACGATGGGAGCGAGAAAATTTTTCAACGTGATACTTAAAACGTTGTTGTAAGTAGTCTCGTTGACGGGCAGAAAGTCCCAGAATTTCATCAATTTCGGGAGCGGACAAATCTTGTAATTTCAGGGTCAAGTAGTCGATGCAGTCGGTTTGTCCTTGAGATTCTAGGTATTCGATTAACTCTGTGATCACTCGATCGCGCACCACTGAATCGGCAGGATCAATCGCATCCGCCACCATTTGTTCCCGTACCTGCTGCACCACCGGCGAACGGCTATGGATCTCAGCTTCTTCGCCTTTTGCTGTCTCGACTGCCATCTCTAAATCTAACGTCGTTTCGGGTGGCTGACGGTGAGCGAATCCCTGTGCCCGTAGCACGATCAACTGCTGGTTACGCCGACCGGGTAATGTAATTCGTCGTTTGGCGTAATGCTCGGTGAATGCCATGTATTCTGCAAGTTCTAATCGGGTGTGGGGGCTATAATTCTCTGTAAACTGGTGTTCTCGTCGAAAGGCCTTTAGTGCCTCAATGTAGAAGCCTTGCAGAAAGTCTTCCACTAAGTTGTAACGCGCCCCAAATCCCATTTGCGATCGGTTAACAACAATATGTCGATACACCATTGTGCTGAGATGGCTATGAAGCTCGACTCTGCCCCGTTTAGACCCCAGTTGGTGATATCTAAGACACTTTTCCAGTCGATGCCGCGCCAATGTCATTTGCCAGGTTTGAATTTGCCCAGAGCTTTGAATGCGATCGCTTTTAGTGCAGATGCGATCGACCTCAGTTGCAATGCGAACCAAAATAGCACTACTTCGAGACGATTCAGGCAACTCTGCCCGAAACTCAGCGCGTAATAGCTGTGCTATCTTCAGAACTTGAGAATTATCCTGATCCGACATTGGGACAGTGCTAGAAGAAAAATGAGAGGCATCTGATGGCTCATCAGACTGCTTTTGAACAGTTGAACATGAAATGGAGCCAGCATCTTGGCTGTGCAGATTTTTGGGATTGGTAGACTCATGATTCATGGCTTGCTCTTGTGGTAGTGCACGATTCAGCAGGGAATAAAAATAAGATATTCAAAGTATGGCGACGATCGAAGCTATAATTTGCTCCAAACTCGCCGCTAAACCTAGAAAAATAGAATTCAAAACACCGAAAGTTGTTTCTGCCCTGCTCTATCTCTGGCTACACCAAAGTCTTCTAAAACTACGGCTCATCTCGGCTTTTCGTATGTCACTTTCTCAGGTGGTTTCCTGATTTAAAAATTTGCCTTAATCAGCTTGGTTGTCCAGATGACGGTTCATGACGCTGAAGATAAACAACCAGGGGAGATCAGGGCGATCGGATTCTCTATAAAATAGAACCGCCCACTTTCTTTAAAATGGACAATTTACTATCTGGCTGTTAATGAAAAATTGGCTATTACCTAGCCTGTTCGATCCCGACCGAGACGAGCGAAATGTTCATCTCACACAAGACGCCAAGAAGTTATAATTGCATGCCTGACCACTTCAGCTATCTGTGGAACAAAACTTGAAGATTATTAGTGAGTGATTAGCATTAAAGCACTGTGAGGCTCAGTGATGAAATAGAGCCGGTAGTGTTTCAGATCTGTTGCTACTGAAACCCCCGGCTATCGCCGTCTCTTTGGCAAGGAGGACTACAGAGGGTTTTGCATGGGTCATCAACAGGTTTGGAACACCACCGGTTCGCTCTTACATGTGTAGGGGATTACATCATTTATCTGCAAGTCCCTAATAGCCACAAGTTGCTCTTTTCTATCTCATTTCTGCTTCTGGAACCCAATCGGCTACAGCATCCCACCCCAACCCTTTCCGGATTACCGTAGGTTCATCCTCGGTCAGGTCTAAAATAGTGGATACTTGATATCCAATTGGCAATTCACCGTCAATGATAATATCTACCATCCGATCGAGTTGATCAAATAGTTCAGCATGAGAAATTCGTTCATCCTCTAACTGAGCCGCTGTTGGTGCAGAAGTGGAGACGATCGGATTTCCTAATGCCTGCAATAAGGCTTGACAGACGACGTGATCAGGAACTCGAATTCCGGTTGTTTTGCGCCTAGGACTCATGACCAGTCGCGGAACGAGTTTGGTCGCAGGTAGGATGAAGGTATAAGGTCCTGGGATCAATCGCCGAATCAAGCGATAGGCAGAATCGCTAACATGAGCATATTCGGAAATGCTGGAAAGGGATGAACATAAAAATGTGAGCGGTTTATCACTAGATATTTGCTTGATTTTGCGTACCCGTTCCACTGCCGATCTAACATTGAGATCGCAACCAATGGCATAAACTGTATCTGTTGGGTATAGCATAACTGCTCCATTTCGCAGCGCATCTCGAATCATTTCAACTCGACGCATCTGAGGCGTCTCTGGGTGAAGTTCGTAAACCGTAGCCATTGCGATCATCTCCTTAACCTCACATCACACGACCTAAAATCATGACGAAAGTAGCCTATTTGGAGTGTCCAACGGGAATCGCTGGAGATATGTGCCTGGGTGCCCTCATTCACGCAGGAGTGCCCCTAGAATACTTCACTGACCAGTTAAACCGCCTGGGAATCGCGAACGAATACAAATTATGGACAGAATTAGTCCATCGCAACAGTCAGCAGGCAACCCAAGCGCATGTCGATCTTCTGGTTCATCACTCCATTGAAGACGGCAATTCCTACACAACCTTTGCTCACCATTCCGATCCTGGCAAGCTGCCTCCCGCCCATAGCCATTTACCAGAGAGACATCATCCACATCAGCCTCTTCATCTAGAGTCTCATGTTCATGATCACTTGCATGAACCTTCTCATCAGGCTGGCTCTCAGCATGGAAATCGCCATTTACCGGAAATTGAATCAATGATTCAAGCGGCTGGACTTCCACCCAGAGTTGAAGCATGGAGTCTTGCCATATTTCACCGTCTAGCTGAGGCAGAAGGAGCCGTCCACGGCATTCCACCCGAACAGGTGCATTTTCACGAGGTTGGGGCAACAGATGCGATCGTCGATATTGTTGGCACCTGTCTTGGTTTAGATTGGCTCAACATTGAACAACTGTATTGCTCGACTCTTCCCACTGGCGGAGGTACCGTCCGCGCCGCGCATGGTCTGCTACCCGTCCCGACTCCAGCCGTTCTCAAACTTTATGAGATGCGGCAAGTGCCCATTTACAGTAATGGCATCGATCGCGAGTTAGTCACCCCCACCGGAGCCGCGATCGTTACGACGCTCGCCACTCAATTCGGCGATCCCCCAACTATGACACTTCATCAAGTCGGATTGGGCGCAGGCTCCCGGAATTTGCCGATCCCAAATATTTTGCGGCTCTGGATCGGGGAGCGGGAGAGCGGGAGAGCGGGAGAGCGGGAGAGCGGGAGGCAAGGATTAGGGGTCAGAGATCGAGCAGAGATAACTCACTCCTCATCTCTCACTCCTCATTTCTCACTCCTCACTCCTTCACTCCCTCACTCCCCCACCTCCTCACCCCCTCATCCTTCATCCTTCATCCTTCATCCTTCCCAAGAAACCATCTCTGTTCTCGAAACTCAAATTGATGATCTCAATCCGCAAGCGATCGGCTATGTGTTTGAGGCACTGTTTGCGGTTGGGGCACTTGATGTGTTCACGCAAGCGATCGGCATGAAGAAATCGCGTCCAGGAATTCTGCTGACGGTGATTTGTCACCCGGAACAGGTGCAGGCATGTGAAGCTGTTTTGTTTCAGGAAACGACGACACTTGGAATTCGGCATTCTAGCCAGCCGCGCACTGTTTTGCAGCGAGAACTTCAGACTGTGCAGACTTCTTACGGTACAGTGCGAATAAAAGTAGCGCGTCGAGAGGTAGGAGGGGCGATCGTAAACGTACATCCAGAATATGAAGATTGTGCGCGGCTAGCTCGGCAGGTTCAGCAACCGTGGCGGGAAATTCACCGATTGGCACTGCAAACTTGGTATCAAAAGACAACCGTTAAACCAGGCAATGTGCCAGAACCAATGGCTAGGGAGCTAGGGGCGATCGAACACGGTTTCTAAATTGTTTACAGAGTCTTAACTCCGTTCCTTGTTGATTCCAGTGGACTTGGTCAAAAACTTGGTGCAGGATGTATAGCCCTCGACCACATTCATCAATCTCGTTGATGTCCCGCTTACTGGTGTCCCCATCACATGTACAAACGTAGGATGGCGAGAAACCTGAACCCTGATCAGAGATCACCCACCAGTATTGATCATCTAAAACGAAGAATTCAACCAGAACAGTCTTAGAAGGGTCTAAATTATTGCCATGCTTAGCCGCATTAACCAGGGCTTCCTGCAATCCGAGACGCAAATCGGGCTGCCACCTTACAGGAACATCTGCCAACAGCAGATCCAGAACGGGGCATAAATGAAGAGTGGAGGCAAAGCTTACCGTGCCCCACTTGCGACCTGTTGGGCGCAGTGAGATAGCAATCACTCAAAAAACCTCAAAGCTTTCAAGTGGATAGATCGTTTCTCTGGCTAGGCATAATCGCCTCATGTAGACCAGAAAATTTATAAACTCACAACCAAAACTCAAGAAGATCTGGCTGTAAACTATAACGCTGATTCCCTGAGCCTTGAGTTCAATGCTCTTTATTCGACTAATCCCATAGTAACATAATCGTTGAGCTTCCCGTAATTGAGCATTCGCCTTGCTCACAGCTACAATAATTGTGCTATGGCTGTAGTCAGCTAAGTTAGGATAGGGACATTTTTGTGGGGCGGCTTCGCCGCCCCACAAAAATGTCCTAACCAATAGGGCTATCGCTATAAATCCAGCTTTCAAAGATTATCGTTCTGTGAAGCTTCGATGAAGCTGGCTCACCTTCAATTGTGGTCTGGGCATAACCAGGTGGGTTATGTTTTCGTAGGAAGTGGGTTCTATCCCCCCTAGAAGTGGGTTCTAGGCGCTTAGTGTGACCTTTTCAGATGTGTTTTTTCAGTGAACCCTCAGTATAAGCACTGGTGTTCTTTAAGGGAAAATGCCACCCTAGACACGTATATGGATCAATTCATGAGCGTCTAGATTAACTTTCAATGAACCTTCAGTAATTCTGCGGTCAGCCTATGGAGTGTTCTCATAGAACCAAAGCGTTCAAAAAAACGCTTACTTAGACCCCACGGTTGTAGTGACGAACAGAGGCTTAGATTATGCAGACTAGTTGTGTGAACCTTCAGCGTTCTTCTAGGGGAGAGCTACTCCAGATGAGCAAAGTGAAAGTATTGAATGCGTCTATCGATAACCTATCGATGTCGGAATTGCTCGCAAAGCTAAACCAAGGAGTGGTCTACACGCCAAATGTTGATCATCTCGTTAAGTTGCAAGTCGATCGAGAGTTCTTTGATGCCTATTGTGCGGCTGACTATAGAACCTGCGATAGCAAAATTCTATTCTTAGCTTCTAAACTCCTCGGTTCGCCAATTCGAGAGAAGGTCTCTGGTTCTGACCTGTTTCCTGCCTTCTATGAGTATCACCGCAATAGCCAGAACATCAAAATTTTCCTGCTGGGTGCCCGTGAAGGAGTAGCAGCAGAAGCGCAGAAGAAAATTAATTCTAAAGTGGGTCGAGAGATGGTGGTAGGCGTTCATTCTCCTTCCTTCGGGTTTGAGAAGAGTGAGGAAGAGATCGATCGCATCATTGACATCGTCAACCAATCTGGCGCTACCGTACTAGCGGTTGGGGTTGGTGCACCGAAGCAGGAAAAATTTATTCATAAATATAAAGATCGGTTTAAGAATATCAAGATCTTTATGGCGATTGGTGCAACTCTTGACTTTGAGGCAGGCAATGTGAACCGTGCCCCAAAGTGGACAAGTGAGATGGGACTAGAATGGCTCTATAGGCTGCTATCTGAACCACGCCGACTATGGAAGCGTTATCTAGTCGAGGGACCTTTCTTCTTCTGGTTCGTGCTATTGCAAATGCTGAACCTCTACGCAAACCCATTTAGCAAACCCGCTTCTGAGCAAAACAGCGATACTAGCTACAACAGTATTACTGAGGTGCTGTAGCTCTGTCAGTCTTCCAAACGTGGTGAGGTTCACAATCGTCCTGAGTGGTGTTTAGCTGCTCAGGGCGTTTCTTCTTATCATGATCTCGGTTTTCTCGGAGAACGGTCTTCCTTGTCGTAGATATGATGGTTTCTGAGAGTTGGGTTTGAGTTTTATACCAATTCATCTTCTATAGGCAACACATCCTCGTCAGGGCAACGAACGGCGGTTCACTCTGACCGTGAGCAAGTGTACCTATAGCAAGAATTTATCGAATTGGTATTACTGAGTTATCATCAATCTTTAAAATCTGAACCACCTCCCGGGTCGGCTTTATGCTATCTATCATCCATGTCAATTCAAAAGTTTTCATTAGAAGCACTTAAAAAAGTCAGACGCTATGTCCAAGATGCGCTCTCATTGGCGGATACCGAGCGACAACCTCAGACCTGGGCCGCATTAGACGACTCTGATGAGTTGCCTGAACCAGAATCTCTTGATGATCTAAGCGGTGTTTTTACGTTTGGAGGACTATCCGCCGAAGATCTATCTATCCCTCACTTGCGGACTAACTGGTTTTTGAGTACTGTGAATCCGGCGGCGGCTCTCATCAAACTACCTGGTTTGCGGTTAAAACCTGCGTTGCGCTTGGTAAGTTATTTGTATAGAGCGGAGAAAGACGGGGTAGGTTTGGTCTTTGCGGTGCCGGAAGCTCTTAGCACCACTGCTCAATTGGAAAAAGCGTTAGTGGAGAGTGGGAATCTCTCTCAGCCTCCTAGACCAGAGGGGGCACTTGCAAGCTTTATGGAGGCGATCGAGGGCGATCGTTCCCCGGCGTCCTTTATGATTGCTTCGCTCCTCCGCCGAGAATTACAAGACTTTGGCGCACTCGGACAACAGTGCAATTGGAGTCATCATCGCTTAATTGATGCGGTTCCCCCTCAAGCACAGTGGCAGTGGAAAGTGGAACAACCGCCGAAGGATTTTTCACCCAAAGTTAGAGTGTTGCCTGATGGTCAAGCGGCTGTGGAATTTTTTACTTGCCGAGTCATAAACCCTGTTTCAATTTATCGGCATCTCGATCAGTATCCGATGGGTCAATATCGGGCAAGCAGTCTCGATCGGGCGATCGCGGTTATTCAACGCTGATCTCCGTGAATGCCTATGTCGAAGGGGCACAGCATACCATGCCTGATACCATGCCTATACAGTTTTGGTGTATCAGGTGCAATCAATTTACAGCGATTTTCAGATGAATAAACCACAATTGCGTGTGGATGGGTGGATGGGTGGATGGGTGGATGGGTGGATGGGTGATGGGTGGATGGGTGG
>JAAUSF010000126.1 GCA_012033255.1 Cyanobacteria bacterium RU_5_0 | reverse complement strand
TTACTGAACCTTCGCATCTACATTCGCGGTGAATTTGGAGAATTCTTCGAGGATATTGCACCCATTCTCGCGCAATTTCTAACAGACTCGCGTCCCCGCGCTGACTGGCATCGGTGTTGCCTCACTCGCCTCTCCAGAAACATTAGTTGAGATTGAAGCAACAGCAGCACTGAAGTAATGGAAAGAGTTCAAGCAAAAATGAGGAACACAGATTCGATATTAGAACGCTGAATTACTTTAAGGAGCAATTCTATGTCAACTTTCGTCTTGGTTCACGGCGCATGGCACGAGGGTTCTGCTTGGAACGAAGCGATCAAACAGCTAGAAGCGAAAGGGCATCAAGCTTTTGCTCCCACGATCGCAGGTCATGGCAAAGGCGTGAATAAGAATGTTAACCATGCTCAATGCACACAATCGATCGTCGATTACATTGTGGACAAAGACTTAACCGATATCGTCCTACTCGGACATAGTTTCGGTGGCACGATTATTGCGAAAGTTGCTGAAGTGATTGGCGATCGCATTCGACGGCTTATCTTCTTCAATGCCTTTGTCCTCAACGATGGTGAGAGCCTCAGAGATAACATCCCACCCGACTCTCAAGCGTTATTCGACAATCTAGCGAGAGAATCGGGCGATCAGACAATCATGATGCCGTTTGAGGTTTGGCGAGAAGGGTTTCTCAACGATGCTGACCTCGAACTAGCTCGATCGAGTTACGCACAATTATCGCCTGAACCGTATCAACCGTTCATTGACAAGTTGGAAATGAAGCAGTTTTACTCGCTGCCCATGCCTAAAAGTTACCTCTACTGTACAGAAGATAATGTCCTCCCTCAAGGCGAACAGTGGGGTTGGCATCCGAGAATGTCTAACCGCTTGGGGCTATTTCGGCTTGTACAAATGCCCGGTAGTCACGAGGTAATGTTTTCTAACCCGATCGGTTTAGCAGAAAAGATTATTGTGGCAGGACGTGACTAGCAACATTTTTCTGTCTGTCGATCCAACAAACCGAGAATAGCAATAGGAGTCCCTCATGGAACAGACAACCTTTGCAACTCAACCGAGCATATTGAAACGTTCCGGTGCAGCGCGGTTGTTGGGCTGCGCTTTAACTTGATACCTTTACCGTTGATTTTACAGCAAGGATGGTTAGTAGAGATGGAATTTATGAAAGCAGCCGTACTGACAACATTTGGTGGTGCTGAGAGTTTTGAGATTCAAACTGTGCCCAAGCCAATGCCAAAACCTAATCAGGTTCTAGTAAGGGTGTGTGCGACATCGATCAATCCAGTTGATTATCAGACTCGCCGTGGTGACTATAAAGACTTGGTTCGATTACCAGCAATTATCGGAGTTGACATTTCAGGAGTTATTGAGACAGTTGGAGAGTCAGTGACAGACTTTGAGGTAGGAAACGAAGTTTATTACTCGCCGCAGATTTTTGGAGAATCTGGCAGCTATGGTCAATATCATGTTGCTGATGCAGGGATTGTTGCGCTTAAGCCTTCTAACTTGTCGCACATTGAAGCAGCGTGTTTTCCTCTTGCAGGAGGGACGGCTTGGGATTGCCTAGTAACGAGAGGCAATCTTCAAGTTGGGGAATCGGTTCTAATTCATGCGGGTGCTGGTGGCGTTGGTTCTATTGCAATTCAACTTGCAAAAGCGATGGGAGCCTATGTTTTTACAACATGCAGTTCTAAAAATCTCGATTTTGTTAAAAAACTTGGCGCAGATCGAGCCATTGATTACAAAAACGAAGATTACGCGGAAGTTATTTGTCAGGAAACAGACGGGCTAGGTGTTGATTTAGTTTTGGATACGATCGGTGAACAAACAATCCAGCGCAGCCCAGAAATTATTCGCCCATTCGGCAGGCTTGTGAGCATTGTAGACACTGAAACGCCGCAATCACTCATCGAAGCATGGGGCAAGAATCTGACTATCCATTTTGTTTTCACGCCACAGTGCCGAGCAAAATTAGATGCTTTGACAAAACTAATCGAGCGCACTCAGCTTCGCCCCGTCATTGATTCAGTATTGTCTTGGGATCGGGTCGTTCTGGCACACCAGCGTCTAGAGCAGGGAGGAACACGGGGCAAAATTGTACTGAAATTTACAGAAAATTAGACTGGCTTCACGGCGTTGATAATTGCTAAACGGATCGGAGTTCGATTTTTGAAGGTCAATATTGATTGAAACAGGAGAAACAGGATGATACTGCAAGATAAAGTGGCGTTAGTCACTGGTGGCACATCGGGAATTGGCAGAGCAACCGCGATCGCGCTCGGTGCTGCTGGAGCAAAAGTCGTGTTCTCCGGTAGACGCGACGCAGAAGGTGAAAAAACCGCCCAACTGATTCGCGAAACAGGCGCTGAATGCATATACGTCCATTGAAACAAGTTCACTAACATCACAAGAATCTGAAAGCAGTCAAGCATTGGAACTCAAGACACTTTAGATAGATAAAACCAGGAGTATTTAATCATGGTCAAAGAGCAAACTGTAGACGGACAAGCAAATTTACAAGCAACTACCAATTTGACACCAGCCCAAGAGTCTTTGCAAGCACTTTGGGAAGAGCATTTACAGTACGAGTTTGGCACTCACAGTACTGAAGATGCCCTCGCTACGATGGTTGAAGATGCTTACGTTAACCACATCCCGGTAATGACTGGGGGAGTCGGGAAACCAGCACTGCGCGAGTTTTATTCCAAATACTTGATTCCACAGATGCCGCCGGACATGGAGTTGACCCCAACCTCGCGCACGATCGGGACAGATCAACTCGTGGATGAAATGGTGGCTAAGTTCACTCATACTGTTTGGATGGAATGGATATTACCCGGCGTTGCTCCCACCGGAAAACGGGTGGAAGTGCCAGTAGTAGCGATCGTCCAGTTCCGTGACGGCAAACTAGCCCACGAACACATTTACTGGGATCAGGCAAGTGTATTGGTTCAAGTCGGCTTGCTCGATCCGGGTACACTTCCCGTCGTGGGCGTTGACAGTGCGCGTAAGGCGATCGATCCCAACTTACCTTCAAACACACTAATCGAGCGCGACTAAGTGTAGGAGCCAGCAAACATCAATACCCAAACCCGCCATCCCGCCCAGCTACTCCCGAAGCGATCGAGCGAATTTTGGCAGTAGCACCCAAGTACGGCATCGAATTCATCGTGTGAATTAGAGCAATGCTCAAACCCGGCTCCTACAACCAGAATCGTTACTCATCCTGGTTATAGATCGAGGCGCTTCTTGTTGCTGGCTCCTACACGTATTGCTGCCCATTGAGTTTTTGACGCAAGTAACATAACCATTCACAACAAGAGGTAACTATCATAATGCTTAAAGACAAGGTTGCTTTAGTGACGGGAGGGACATCGGGCATTGGTAGAGCTACTGCGTTAGCGAAGCTTAACGAAGTTATCGCTTATGCCCAACAACAAGCAAAGGTGGTGGTGGTGGGTCGTCGAATGGATGAAGGTGAAGAAACGGTTCGATTGATCAAAGAAGCTGGCGGAGAGGCGATTTTTGTGCAAGCAGATGTCACGAAAGAAGCCGATGTTAAAGCAATGGTTGATAAAGCGGTTAGCGTTTTTGGTCGGTTAGATATTGCCTTTAACAATGCAGGAGCTGTCGGCGAAAATCCCTCATTGATTGAGCAAACAGAAGCGGAATACGATCGCACGATGAACGTCAATGTCAAAGGCGTCTGGTTGTCGATGAAATATGAAATCGCTCAGATGTTAAAACAGGGAAGTGGTTCAATCGTCAATACGGCATCTGCAGTTGGAGTCGTTGCACTTCCTGGCGTACCCCTCTACACCGCGAGTAAACATGCGGTCGTAGGCTTAACAAAAGCTGCTGCGCTCCAATATGCCAAAGCGGGTATTCGCATCAATGTCGTTGCACCAGGGTCAATCGAAACAGATATGTTTGAAGCAGCTACAGATGAAGTCAAAGCTTACTTGGTAGGACTTCACCGATCGGACGAGTTGGAACACTGCTTGAAGTTGCAAATGCAGTCCTGTTTTTATCATCTGACATGGCATCGTTCGTAGTAGGTGCAACGTTGATGGTCGATGGTGGGGCTGTAGCGCAGTAGTCGATCGGCAGTGCAAAATGCTGCAACTAAGTAGCGATTGACACCGATATGAATCTCGCAGATGGAGACTTTGCCGCAGGGTAGACCAAGATGATTGCCCTCGATCGCTACGGACACGAGCAACGCTTGCACACAGACAAAAACACACCATTGATTTACAAAGGAGAAACCTCTCATGCCTTACATTACCGTTGGTCAAGAAAACTCAGCAAACATTGATATCTACTACGAAGATCTGGGAACAGGTCAACCCGTTGTACTAATTCATGGATTTCCATTGAACGGACATTCCTGGGAAAAGCAGGTCTTGGTTCTGCTGAACGAAGGATATCGGGTGATCACCTACGATCGCCGAGGATTTGGTGCTTCTAGCCAACCCTCGTTTGGCTATGACTACGATACCTTTGCCGCAGATTTGAACGTGCTGATGACCAAACTTGATTTGCATGACGCTGTGCTGGTCGGCTTCTCAATGGGGACGGGTGAAGTCACGCGCTATCTTGGCAAATATGGCTCAGAACGGGTGCAGAAAGCCGTGCTGATGGCGACCGTGCCGCCCTTCTTGCTGAAGACCGATGATAATCCCGAAGGCGTTGATCAAAGCGTTTTTGATGGCATTATGAAAGCGATCGTTGAAGATCGTCCAGCTTACTTTTCTGCATTTTTCAAAGAATTCTTTAATGTGGATGTGCTGCTGGGTGACCGCATCAGCAATGAAGCAATTCAAGCCAGTTGGAACGTGGCAGCAGGCGCTTCTGCGAAAGGGACTTTGGACTGTGTACCATCCTGGCTCACCGATTTCCGCGATGATCTGCCCCGCATTGATGTACCAACTCTGATCATTCATGGCGATGCCGATCGCATTTTGCCGCTTGAGTCCACCGCAGCAAGACTTCCAAAGCTGATTAAAAACAGTCAACTGGTTGTCATTCCTGGTGGACCACACGCGATCAACTGGACTCATGCTGATCAGGTCAATCCCGTGTTGCTGGACTTTCTTCAGCAGGAATAATCAGTGACCTTTTCTCCTCCGAAATTCACAGATCCTGAACTTGATCCGATTGTGTAATTGCAAGCCTAAACTTATGCTGATCCAAAAACTAAACGACTGTGAAGAAATTATCGCTGGAGATCGAACTGTTCTGCGCGAACTGCTTCATCCTGACAAACAAGACATCAACTTGCGTTACAGTTTGGCGTATGCGATCTTGCCTGTTGACAAAACTTCGATTCCCCATTCCCTAAAGACTTCTGAGGTTTATTACATCATTAGCGGTGTTGGCGAAATGTCGATCGACAGTGAAGTTCGTCGCATTGAACCAGGCGATACGGTTTACATTCCTCCAAATGCAATCCAGTTCCTTCACAACTACGGCGACGAACCCATTGTTTTCGTTTGTCTAGTTGATCCAGCTTGGCGCAAAGAAGACGAAACGATTTATGCACCAGTCTGATTCATGCAAATCTCACTGCTAGGGATGATTGATCGCGATCTTAGGAAACCAGTATGAATCCTTCTCTGAGGTTGTTAGTGCGGTAAATCAGTGGATCGAAAGTAGAACAATACAGGCGATCAATGTTGAAACCGTTGTTTTACCCGATCGTATCGAAGGCACAAGTGATGATGTCTACGGAGTGACGGTCAGTAATGGTGTCTATCCAGTGATGGTCAGCCAGGGTCTTACAATCAATTGCTTTCAATGTGTGCGTGTATGGTACAGAGAATAAGGCTTTATCAATCGCACAGTAACACCATAAAAATCTGACAATTTGCCCTAAGAATCTGAAAGAAATCGAACATTAGAACTTAGTACACTTTAGATCGATGCAACAAAAGTGATGCTGAGAGGAACACAATGGTACTTCAGGAGTAGCTATGAAACCTGTCTGGTGGCAACCACCCCAGTTGCGAATTGGTCAAACCAGTAAGACAGAACGCCATGCAACTTGGTTAGAGCTGTTTTACGACCTCGTCTTTGTCGTCACCATTACCCAACTCTCGCATCACCTCAGTACCGATCTTTCGTTATCTGGCATTCTTAGATTTGTGGCGCTGTTTGTTCCCATCTGGTGGGCATGGATCGGAGCAACATTTTATGCCACCCGCTTTGACACCGACGATGTTGGGCAACGGCTTCTGACCCTGATTCAAATGACTGCGATCGTCGTCTTAGCCATCCATGTTGATCACGGATTTGCAGAACACTCGGCTGGATTTGCCCTGGCTTATGCTATTGTTCGCGGTGGAATTATTCTCAGCTATCTGCGTGCCTATCTCCATGTGCGAGTTGCCCGTGCTTTGATTCGACATTATGTGATTGGATTTACAATCGCAGCGAGTTTATGGTTAATTTCTGTCTTTGTACCGATCCCCGTCCGGTTTGGATTCTGGGCAGTGGGCATGTTGATCGATATTGCCACACCCGTTTCTGCTGGGCAACTGCACGCCAAACTAACACCGCATCCGGCACATCTCTCTGAACGGTTTGGGCTATTCACGATCATTGTGCTGGGGGAGTCAATTTTGGCAGTGGTCAGCAGTTTATCTGAGCAGCAATGGCAGTTTATCACTGCAATCACAGGAGTATTCGGACTATCGATCGCTTTTAGTTTAGGCTGGCTATACTTTGACAATTTATCCAGTCGAGCTATTGAAGCAGCACACACCAGAAACCGAATCATCCCTTATCAAGTTTGGCTTTATACTCACCTTCCTCTCGTCATTAGTCTTACTTCTGTAGGCGTTGGTGTCAAACATATCATCTCTAGTCAGCCAGAAGTAGCCTTATCAAATGCAGAACGATGGTTTATCTGTGGAGCAATTGCCCTCTGTTTTCTTACCCTGGGGCTGCTTCTACGCACAGACACAATTTCATCACCAAGACGACGTGCTAAACAGCGGTTTGTTGGAGCGTTGATTGCAATTGCTGTTGCAATCGTCGGTCAAAATTTCTTACCGATCGCTGTGATTGGATTAATGGCTTTGCTCTGTATTGGGCAAGTTGTTTTGGAACTCTCACAAGTAGAGTATGGCGCGACATAAACACTGATTTCTTCACTTTATCGATTAGAGAGCTTGGAACTATGTCTATCCGTGAATTGTTAACCCCGCAAAACTCAACTGTTGGACAGAGGTTTGTCTGACGTTTCCCGCCCTTCAAGCCCTGGATGCAGGCTATGAGGTCTACATGGTCGTTGATGCTTCTGGCGGAACGTCACAAGTTGCCCATGACGCAGCGATTCAACGCATGATACAAGCGGGAGCCGTGCCCGTTACCTGGCAACAAGTGCTGCTGGAATATCAGCGAGATTGGGCCCACAAGGAAACCTATGAGCCGGTGATGGATCTGGTCAAACAACATTCGGGCACGTATGGTATCGGGGCAGAATATGCCCACACGATGATTCACGGTCAGCCGCCGTATCACAAAAAAGCGCGGGAATTGTCGCTGACTTAATCCTGACTGTGTGCTCAGAGCGATCGCTCCAATCCATTCAACCTAAATACTCGATTGTTCATTTTGTTATTCAAGTAAACATTATCTAAGCAAAGCTGTCATGAACAGCAACCCTTACTCTAGACGCAATTTCCTCAAACTTGCCGCTGCCTCTGGTGCAGCTACCTATCTTCTGGGAGAACGCCGTATGACTGGACAACCCGCTGCTTCTAAAGCAGATATCATTGTAATCAATGGTCGAATTGCCACAATGGATGATCATCGTCCGTTTGTTTCCGCTGTGGCGATCGATGACGGTCGCTTCATCGCAACGGGTACAGATCAAGAAATGATGGCGTATCGTGATAACAATACCCAGGTGATTGATTTGAACGGACGCATTGCTATTCCTGGCTTGAATGATTCCCACACCCATTTGATTCGTGGCGGCTTGAACTATAATCTGGAACTGCGCTGGGATGGTGTACCGTCGTTAGCAGACGGAATGCGAATGCTCAAAGCCCAGGTGGAACGCACGCCACCGGGGCAATGGGTGCGAGTCGTGGGCGGATTTACAGAACGCCAGTTTGCTGAAAAACGTTTGCCTACCCTGGATGAACTGAATGCGATCGCCCCAGATACACCCGTGTTTATTCTGCACCTGTACGATCGGGCACTGATGAACAAAGCCGCGCTTCAGGCAGTTGGATACACCAGAGACACACCTGAACCTACAGGCGGGATGATTGAGCGTGATGGCAATGGTGATCCTACTGGGTTGCTGATTGCAAAACCGAATGCGATGATTCTGTACTCAACACTGGCAAAAGGGCCAAGATTATCTTACGAACATCAACTGAATTCGACCCGTCACTTTATGCAAGAGTTGAATCGATTGGGTATTACCAGCGTGATTGATGCCGGAGGCGGGTTTCAGAACTATCCCGATGACTATAAAATCATTCAAGAATTGCGCGATCAGGATCAACTCACCGTTCGCATTGCCTACAATCTGTTTACCCAGCGCCCGCAACAAGAGCTGGAAGATTTTCAAACCTGGGCAGCTATGGTGCAACCGGGACAGGGCGATGATTTTTACCGGATGAACGGAGCTGGGGAAATGCTAGTGTTCTCAGCAGCAGATTTTGAGGATTTTCTTGAACCTCGCCCTGATTTAGCTGCATCAATGGAAGACGAGCTTCATCGGGTTGTAAAACTGCTGGCTCAAAACCGCTGGCCGTTCCGGCTTCATGCTACCTATGACGAATCCATTTCTCGTTTTTTGAATGTCTTCGAGAAAGTCAACCAGGAAGTTCCCTTGAATGGCATTCACTGGATGTTTGACCATGCCGAAACGATTAGCGATCGCAATCTGGAACGAGTCAAAACTCTGGGTGGGGGAATCGCGATTCAACATCGCATGGCATATCAGGGAGAATACTTTATCAATCGCTATGGACAACGAGCTGCCGAACGCACTCCTCCAATTCAGCGAATGCTAGCGATGGATATTCCAGTTGGAGGTGGAACCGATGCCACAAGAGTAGCGAGCTACAATCCCTGGGTGGGTTTATACTGGCTGGTTACAGGTAAAACGCTCGGCGGTGCCCAACTCTATTCGCAGCAAAATCGCCTCGATCGAAGCACGGCTTTGAGGCTGTATACCGTTGGCAGTAGCTGGTTCTCTTCAGAAGATGGCAAAAAAGGGGCGATTGTGCCAGGACAGTTGGCAGATTTAGCCGTCTTGTCGGAGGATTACTTTGCAATTCCAGACGATCGGATCAAACATCTCGAATCGGTCTTAACATTAGTGGGAGGTAGGCCCGTTTATGCTACCGAAGACTTTTCTCACCTATCGCCGCCGCCGCTAGCCGTTCTACCCGACTGGTCGCCAGTCGCTCATCAAACGCAACGTGAGAGTACCCTGACTTCAGCCTTTCCGCATCTCTGCTCGCTCAGTTGCTGTGTTCATAGCTGCATTCAAGCCGCCTTTGCGAAAGTCATGCTGAAGCGACCGACTGTATCGCTCAACTCGTTCGGCTCATTGTCGGGTGCGTTCGGCAGTGGATGTGATTGCTTTGCATTCTGAAGGAGAAAACCAGCGATGACAAAATCAATTCCAAGAGATCCAATTCCCTTAGTATTGGTCGTTCTAACCGTAACCACCGGATTGGTTGATGCAGTCAGCGTCCTCGGTCTGGGACGGGTATTCACTGCCAACATGACAGGCAACGTCGTCTTTCTGGGATTTGCGATCGTAGGAACTCCTGGATTATCCGCTCCGCTCTATCTCATGTCCATTGCCGGGTTTCTGGTCGGTGCTGTCCTTGGTGGACGGTTTGGGGTTGCTATGTCTGGTTGCTCTCGCCGTCGTTGGCTGCTGACGATCGCCTCGATCGAAGCTGGGTTGTTCTTTGTGGCAGCCCTGGTTGCTGTCGGTTATGACATTCAAACCTTAGCGCCTACTCATCAACTGCACGCCATGATTATCCTGACAGCAGTGGCGATGGGGCTACGCAATGCTACAGTGCGACGACTGGCGGTGCCAGAACTCACGACTACGGTGCTGACGCTAACGGTAACGGGCATTGCGGCTGATTCTTCGCTGGCAGGTGGGAGTAATCCTCGCCTGGGGCGACGGCTCGCTTCCGTACTGTCTATTTGTCTGGGTAGTGCGGTCGGGGCATTTCTCGTCTACACGGTAGGATTGGCTCCGCCGCTGATTCTCACAGGGGTATGTATCTTTGCGGCTACTGTTGCCTATGCCACCCACCCAGCCTCACAGGTCATCCCCAGCAATGCTCGTTGAACGGCTGCTTCATCTGCTGGCTGCGCTGCGGGTATTTATGAATGCAATCAAGAGGATTTTTCATGGTTGGTAGAGCGGTAAAACTTTGTTCTACATCTTTTTTGCCTTCATTTATATTTCAGATAAGCCTTCGATAACTAGATTGCCCTATGTCTGATCTGATCGTCCAACTCCAACAAGAAAACGAGGGAGCATGTCACCTTTGCGATGGGCAGAAATGCTTGAAGAACCTGGATGACTGGAAAATTTGGAGAGGATTAGTCAGAAATGGTTAACCAAAATTAAGTACGGATAAGCGAGGCAACTAGCAAGTGTCGATTAAAGCATCCACTTGAACAGAGGAGAGATTCAGATGTCAGACAAAAATAAAGCAATCTTAGAAGCGGCAAACGCGCGATCGCTGAAGGTAACAATGAAGGATTCTTGTCGTTCTGCGCCGACGACATGGAATGGACGTTTGTAGGTGACAAGACCCTTAAAGGAAAGGAAGCCGTTCGCCAATGGATGGCAACGACATACGTAGAGCCGCCAAAGTTTATGGTTGCTAACTTAATCGCTGAGGGTGATTTCGTCACAGCACTCGGCAACATCACAACGAAGGACGAAGACGGGAAAGCGGCTCATTACTCGTACTGCGATGTCTGGCGCTTTCGCGGCGGTAAGATTGTCGAATTAAGAGCTTTCGTCATCAAAACCGAGGTCAAGAATGAAACCAGCAGCGCGGCGTAAATAATCTGCAAAAGTCAGGATGTATTTTTGCAAAACAAAGTGTCCCCAAGGAGGCTGATATGGAGTACATGAAAGCTGCGGTACTGACCGCTTTTGGTAGCGCTGAGGTGTTTGAATTTCAAACCATACCTAAGCCAGTTCCAAAAGCGACCCAAGTTCTGGTAAGAGTATATGCAACCTCGATCAATCCCATTGATTATCAAACTCGTCGGGGTGACTACAACGATTTAGTTCGTCTCCCTGCAATTATCGGAGTTGACGTTTCGGGTGTGATTGAAGCTATTGGAGAGGCAGTCACCCATTTCCAGGTCGGAGATGAAGTTTACTACTCACCCCAGGTTTTTGGCGAGTTTGGTAGTTATGCTCAATACCACGTTGCAGAGGAAAGCATTGTTGCAGTTAAGCCGATTAATTTGACCCATGTTGAGGCAGCTTGCTTGCCGTTGGCAGGAGGAACCGCCTGGGATTGCCTTATAACCAGAGGAAATTTACAAGTCGGTGAAACGGTTCTAATTCATGCTGGAGCAGGTGGAGTTGGTTCGATCGCAATTCAACTGGCGAAAGCAATGGGTGCTTATGTATATACAACATGCAGTGCAGAAAACTTTGACTTCGTTAAGAAGCTGGGTGCAGATTATCCCATCGACTACAAGCATGAAAATTATATTGAAGTGATTGGGCGAGAAACGAATGGTCGGGGTGTTGATTTGGTTTTGGACACAGTTGGAGGCGATACGATTGGACGTAGCCCAGAAGTAATTCATCCGTTTGGCAGACTTGTCACAATCGTCGATATTGCAACTCCTCAAACACTTCTTGATGCTTGGGGTAAGAATTTGACGATTCACTTCGTTTTCAGTCCTCAATATAGAGACAAATTGGACGCACTGAGGAACCTGATTGAACGCGACCAGATTCGACCCGTCATTGATTCAGTTCTGCCTTGGAGCGACATCGTTCAAGCTCATCAACGTTTAGAAAAGGGAGGAATGCGAGGCAAGATTGTCCTGCAATTGATTGATATGGGATCACAGTGAATTGATTCATCAACCAATCAAATCACGATGGTTCCTTGAAGTGATGCTCAACTCTACAGTTTTAAGGTGGTAAATAACATGATTAAGTGCAGAGATTTTGCGCCTCAGATTACTGAACGAGGACCTTTCGGCGGAGCTGCCGATTACGAATCCTTCTCTGAGGTTGTGAGTGCTGCAAATCAGTGGATCGAAAGTACATTGATACAGGTGATCAATGTGGAAACCGTTGTTTTACCCGATCGGATAGAAGGCACAAGTGATGGTGACTACGGATTGACGGTCAGTAATGGTTTCTACCCAGTGATGATCAGTCAAGGCGTTACAATCAATTGCTTTCAATGTGTGCGTGTCTGGTACAGAGAATAAACTTTATCGGAAAAAGTAAAATGAAGCGATTTACCTTGTTTACTTTCCTGTATCTCGCGCTGGGAGTTTGTCTGACGGCGATCGCACTTGGGTATCCAAACCTGCCTTCGGGTCTTCAAACAAGCTTGTTCATCAGTGCAGGAGCGTCCTACATCGTTTGTCTCCTCAGCACCTTCCCATTTTGGCGCGAGACGACGATCCGCTTCTATCGCAGACGGAATTCAGCGGTAATTCTACCCTGGTTGGTGATTGGAGTGAACATTGTTTGGATGATCTGGGATGTTCAGAGTCAGAACTGGACGATGGAAGCCATTTTACGAGCGTTTTCGAGGCTATTAGTTGTCTTGCTATTTGCAGAAATCATTGTTGTTACATGGCAAATGGATTCTGAACATTAGGGTCTAAATCGGATGATCCTGAAACGAACTCGCTCTGCACCATAAGAATTTGACAAATCGTTGTAAGAATCTGAAAGAAGTTGAGTGTTGGAACTCATTACACTCAAGTTGGAGTTGGTAAGCTGTCTCAGCAGCGCGAGATATAGTCAAACGTACTGCACAAGGAACACCATGAATAAGCCCAAGTTTTTTGTCACCCCCGGTTATGGGGAACGCCTGCTGAATGAATTGCATTACTCGCAAGCGGTAAAAATTGGCGATCGAGTGGAGACATCAGGACAAGGCGGCTGGGATGACAATCTGCAAATTCCCGAATCGCTTGCGGACGAGATTGCTCAGGCGTTTCGGAACGTAGAGCGAACCTTGGCAACTGCTGGTGCGGGTTGGGAGCATGTTGTCCACGTTAATTCCTACCATGTTGGCGGGTTTCCCCCAGAGGTTAACGATGTGATGGTCAAGCTATTTCGTCATTACATGCCCAACCATGCCCCAATTTGGACAGAGGTAGGAGTCGCGGCTCTTGGACTTCCAACGATGCGGATTGAAATCCGCGTTACTGCAATTGTTCCATGAGTTTCGTGTACAGAAACTCTCAGTGTTCGCTATGCTTCACCTAACCTACACGACACAAGATATGAAACAGAATTCAACCTCTCAAGTTTTTGCTGCTCATCTCGCATTAATTGGAACAGATGTTGAGGCTTGGTCTGACCTCCTAGCAGAAGACGCGATCGTAGAATTTCCCTATGCCTCCGCTCTAGGCTCACCGAGCCGATTAGAAAGCAGATCTGCGATCTACGACTACATGAAGAACGCAGTCGCACAACTGCAAAACTGGGTCTTTACAGATGTTCGTGAGTATCAAACACTGATTCCAAATGTTCTGTTCGCTGAATTTCATGGGAAAGCAGTGTTTGTGACGACAGGTCAGCCCTATCAGCAAGACTATGTGGTGCGACTAGAAACAAAGAATGGAAAGATCATTCACTACCGCGAATACTGGAATCCGGTTGCGATTCTTGAGATAGCAGGCAGCAGAGCAATTTCTCACCCAGCTTTAGAAGTAAAATCATAGAGATAACCAAAGATGAAAATCGTAATTGCAGCCGCATCGGGCAACATTGGACGACGCACCGCAGAAAAAGTCATCCAGGCAGGAGCCGAAACGATTCTCTTAGCCCGACATCCAGAAAAGTTGGCGGATCTCGTCGCTCAAGGCGCGATCGTTCAGCCGATCAGCAGTGACGATGCTCAAGGACTAATAGAGATCACCCAGCAGGCAGATGCTTTGTTTTGGCTGACACCACCCAAGCTTGATGTACCTAACATGAGGGATTGGTATGTTCAAACCGCAAAGGCGGGCGCGATCGCTGTATCTACAAATCGCATTCCGCGAGTCGTGAACATTTCCAGTATTGGTGTGGGCGCAAAACCGAACTTGGGTACAGTCTCATTCGGTGGAACTGTTGAATCGATCTTCAATCAAACGGCTGCCAATGTCGTTCATTTACGTCCTGGCTATTTTATGGAGAATTTCCTGGCGCAAATCGAGACGATCCAACGCGATCGCACGGTTCGGTTTGCTTATCCGAGTGACCATGATATTCCCTGGATTAGCACTGATGATATCGGCGATGTGGCAGCACACTATCTGCTAGATCAGCGTTGGGCAGGACAGTGGACTCGGAATTTAATGGGAGCCGAAAATCTCACATTGCTTGAAACATCTGCTATTTTGTCGCGAGTGCTGGATTGTTCGATCGATTACATTCAAGTCAGTATTGAATTGCTCCAGCAGCAGTTTGCCGCAATGGGTGCGACTGCTGAGGTTCAGCGCGAAATGGGCGATCTATTCCGTGCACTTGGCGATCCGGATGGGGTTTATGCCACAGCACGAACCCCGGAGGCAACAACACTCACAACATTCGAGCAGTTTGTTAAAAACAAAATCCTTCCGAATCTCCTAAGCCTCTCAAGCAAGGCAACGCTTTCAAGTCAGCATAGCTAACGCTGAGGGATCAAAGTTCATCAGAGCAGCGGTACGGTTTTGATGTATCTTTACAGCCCATTGCAGATCTTGTAGCAGTGCACGTCCAACTGCAACCAAGTCGAAGTCACCGCGCTCCATCTGACACAGCATTCACTCAGTGACGCAGTCTGCGATGCTTCACCACTAAAGGCTCCCATGAAATCGCTGCTGAAACCAACCGACCCGACAGTAATGGTAGAAACCCCTGTCAGCTTCTTTTCCCAGCCCGCAAAGTTTAGATCACATTCGTCGAACTCCGGCTCCCAAAAACCGCGCTGCGAGCAATGCAATATATCTGCACCTGCATCCACCAATCGTGCGCGGCAGGTGCCGCTGCTCGTCATCCAAGGCGAGGAGGATGCCGTCGTTCCGCCCATAGTCGCCATTTACATCGATCGCGCCGGTTCCGATGCCAGTGCCATTACCTGGAATTTCGCCAAGCGCCATCCGAAAGAAACTCCATAAGAATCTGAAAGAAGTTGAGTGTTGGAACTAACTACACTCAATTGAACTAAGACAAAGACAATCCAGGAGTTAATGACCATGTTCTGTAGTTAGCGATCGCAAACTATCCAGAGTGTTGATCAATGGAGACTTATGAACAATCAGTTTAAAGGCGGACTCCAAACGCAAAACCACGAGATAACAGTTGAAGAACTTTCGATCGAGGGGAATATTCCTGAGTGGCTGGTCGGATCTTTGGTTCGCAATACGCCAGCGCAGTATGAAATCAAAGAGTGATCGTATCGTCACTGGATCGATGGTTTGGCGATGCTGCACTCTTTTGCTTTTGAGAATGGACGTGTTTCATACCGCAATCGCTTTATCCAATCCAGAGCGTATCGCGAGAACAACGAAACTGGGGAAATTAAATTTGGAGCGTTGATTGCAATTGCTGTTGCAATCGTCGGTCAAAATTTCTTACCGATCGCTGTGATTGGATTGATGGCTTTGCTCTGTATTGGGCAAGTTGTTTTAGAACTCTCACAAGTAGAGTCTAGCGCGACATAAACACTGATTCCTCACTTTATCAATTAGAGAGCTTGGAACTATGACTATCCGTGAATTGTTAACCCCGCAAAACTCAACTGTTGTTTTCATTGATCATCAACCCCAGATGCTTTTTGGTGTGAGCAATATTGATCACCAAACCTTGATCAACAATGTTGTTGGTTTAGCAAAAGCGACGAGAATCTTTGATGTCCCGACGATTCTCACCACCGTTGAAACTGAGAGTTTTAGCGGCTATATGTGGCCACAATTGCTGGCAATCTTTCCAGATCAAGTCCCGATCGAGCGCACCAGCATGAACTCCTGGGAGGATACCAACTTTGTGGCTGAAGTGAAGCGAATTGGACGCAAGAAACTGGTGATTGCAGCCCTGTGGACAGAGGTTTGTCTGACGTTTCCCGCCCTTCAAGCCCTGGATGCAGGCTATGAGGTCTACATGGTCGTTGATGCTTCTGGCGGAACGTCACAAGTTGCTCATGACGCAGCGATTCAACGCATGATACAAGCGGGAGCCGTGCCCGTTACCTGGCAACAAGTGCTGCTGGAATATCAGCGAGATTGGGCCCACAAGGAAACCTATGAGCCGGTGATGGATCTGGTCA
>JAAUSF010000019.1 GCA_012033255.1 Cyanobacteria bacterium RU_5_0 | reverse complement strand
TTTCCAGCAAAGAATCTACCAATTCGTAGGATGGGCAAAGGGTCTTACCCGTGCTCATCGTCAGCCAGAATAATGGATGGGCACGGATGCCTTTGCCCATCCTACGCAGGTATTTTATTTGTCGGAAATCTCCTTAAACTTCATGTAGGCGAGGAGGTTGGGAGGGAGAGGTTTGTCGAACTCGCCTTAAATAAGAAAGGCACTCCATCAATGGGGTGCCTTTCCTAAACCGCAAAACCTGCCAGAAGCCTGAAAGTGCGGCAACGAAGTTAGAACGACATCTCAGCCGCCTGAACTCGCTCGACCTGCTTCTTCTTCAAGACCAGCAAAATTTGGGTCAGGGTGACAGCTGCTAAGAATGCCACTAAGCCTTTGATCCGATTGGGGCTTTGTAGAACCACTTCAACATCTTTCTGTCCAAAGCCGCCTACATTTGGATTCGTTGTCAGGGCTAAACCGGATGTCACCTCCTGCCCTTCAGACACAATTAGCTCCGGACCGGGGGGAATTTTTTCTGCAACAGCATTGCCTTCCGCCGGCTGGATGGTCACTTCATAGCCACCGTCGTCTGTCTTGGTAATCTGAGTGATTGTGCCTGCCGCAGACGCCGTATAGACCGCGTTGTTGCTCTTCTCACCCGTTGGGTAGACCTGCCCGCGCCCCCGATTACCGCCGAGGTGAATTTGATACTTACCAAAGAAGACCGACTTATCTGTATTTGGATCAGGGGAAAGAACCGGGAAAACAATTTCCTGGTACTGATCACCGGGCAGAGGACCGACCAAAACAATATTTTGCTTATCTTCGGCATAAGGTTGGAATAAGTAGCTCGGACCAACCTCTTCCTTCATGTCTTCGGGAATTCTGTCCTCTGGAGCGATCGTGAAGCCCTCCGGCAGCATCAAAACAGCCCCCACATTGAGAGGTCCCTTTTCACCAGTGCCAAGCACCTGCTGAACACTGGTATCGTAGGGAACTTTCACCACTGCCTTGAACACTGTATCGGGCAGAACGGCTTGAGGCACCTCAATTTCGACAGGTTTTTGAGCCAGATGACAATTCGCACAGACAATCCGACCCGTAGCTTCACGAGGAGTCTCATAGTTTTGCTGTGCCCAAAAAGGATAAGCCGCTGCCGATCGAGGCGCAATTAAGTCGCTGGCTAAAAAAAGCGTCACAGTAGCCAGAATCACCAGGGCACTTTTGAGAATAGCCTGAATGCTTTGAGGCAGCCAGATTGACCAGAAAGTTGATTTCATGGGTAACAAGCGTTCAACAACAAAGGATGCGGAAAGAGAGTTTTGAGTTTTAAGTTTTAAGTTGCCGAACCGAGTTCAAAATTCACACCCTAAACACTTAAAACTTAAAACTTAATTAATTTAAGTCCACCAGGGATCTTCGCCAGTGCGAAAGTCGGTTTCAGTCCACTCGCTGAAGGCAATTTTGCCGTTTTCCTGGACATCTGTGTGGACTAGCGCGAGCGATAGGGGAGCGGGACCGCGCACGACCTTGCCTTCGCTGTTGTATTGGGAGCCGTGGCAAGGACACATGAACTTCTCCTCACTAGCGTTCCAGGGTACGACGCAACCGAGATGAGTGCAGACGGCATTCAGCCCGTAGTTGCCGATCGCATCTGTACTTTCGACCACGATGTAGGTTGGGTCGCCTTTCAGTCCTTGTGCTAAAACCCGTTCACCAGGCTTGTGAGCCGACAGGAAATTTGCCAGGGTAACGTCGTTTCCTAGAGCGTCTTTGGCGATCGTTCCACTACCTGAGCTGCCGCTAGAGGGAGGGATAAAATATTTCACTACCGGATACAGCATACCGAGAGCCGTTCCAGTTGCCGCTCCAAACGTGAGCAGATTCATGAACTGACGGCGATTGAGATCAGGGACATCAGGAGTTCCAGAAATTTGAGCCATGATTTAACCAGAAGAGGTGTAGACGTAGGTTTCGGTTAAAGATCGGTTGCAGCCAGCAACACGGCACCCCGTTGTATCTTTTTTTCAGCCTGCTTTTCAGAATAGACAGACAAAAATTATGAAAGCGGGTCATTTAAGGCACCAAGCTACTGTCAAATAAACCATATTGACCAGCAGATAGCCGCAAGTTTACAGATTTTCTAAAAGTATTATTACACGGATGGATCTAGCAAACCGCTTCTTTTGGCAGTACTTCTCAGAGACAAGAACAGGGATGTGACGAAAGCCAGGTGGCAGTTTTCAGCAGTTATGGCAAAATAGCCCCAGTTTGATTCGTAAAGTCAAAGTATGATGGCTTTGCGTCCAGTCTGTTCTAGAAGCGCCGTATTTGCTATGCATGATTCAAATTTACGATCGCTCATCGTCCACCTGCCTGCTATTTCCCTCATCGCGGCTGGATTGGCTGCTGTAGCTCTGCCGATCGAGTCGGCATCTGCAGCGAGTTATACGCCTTACCGCAGTACAGAGGAAGATTATCAAGCGTGTGCTGCTGGTTTACTGGGTACAGGATTATCTGAGGAAGATGCGGCGGTGGCTTGCGCGGCTGCCCTTTATCCTACTGATTTATCAACTTGTGTGACCCGGATTGACACGGACACGTCGATCGAGGCAATTGATGCGCTTTCCGGCTGTAGACAAGTTCGTCGTCCTGTTGATTTAGCAACCTGCGTTGTTGATATCAATAGCAGCGCCTCGCAGGAAACGGCTGCACTAGAGGTTCTAGATTATTGTCGTCGGAGTTTGCTGCCCTTACGCTTCTCCAATTGCGTTGTGGGGTTACGAACCGAGATTACGTTTTCTACGACCGATGCGATGGTGAATTGCATTGCAGCTAGTAGCCGTCCTCGTGATGTATTGCCGAATTTTATCCCAACCGATCAAGACCTCATTCCACTGGAGATCCTAATTCAGAATCGACAGGAGGAGTCACTGGAAACGCCTCCTGAAACGCCTTCTGAGATACCCTCTGAGACGCCAATGGAAACAACGCCAGAGACGCCAATGCAATAGTGTAAGCATCTTGCCCACGCGGGTAAGACATCTGCACCTGTAACATCTGCACCTGTAAGAGGATGTTGAGAAGTATCAAACAGGTTGCGTTCGCCCCCTAGACCCCCCAATTCTGGGGGACTTTATTCGATTCCCCAACAGCCAAAATTAGGGTTAAGGCAGTGCTGAGAATTGAGTTTAAGCCGTTTCTCAGTCCTCAGTCTCCCGTCCTCAGCCCTTTTCAAACAGGTTTTAAGTCCCTGACCCCTGATTATCTTGCTCTGGGGGTTGAGTTTGCTCCGGAGTTGGCTGGGGTGGAGCAGGTTGATCGTTGCGATCGCGTTCACGTTGCCAATTGATTTCTCGTTCACCACAATCATCCGGATTTTTATCCTCAGCTTGCTGGAAAGTGCGGCAGGCTTCGCGATCGATCTGCTCCACTGTCTCTTCAGGTAATTGCTCTCGCAGAGTCCAAGCCTGTCGGAAGAAAGTGAGGCTTTGCGTCTGTACCTGTCTTTGCTCAGTGCCTTGCAAATCTTCAGCTTTACGACGGAGAATTTGTGCTTTCAGGTAGAGCAGTTCTGGGTTGTTGGGGGCAGCTTGGAGGGCTTGATCGATCGCCGTTAGTGCCTGATCTTGTTGATCTAAGTCACGGTAGCCAAGCGCAATTCCGCGTTGAGCGACGTAAATGGGAGCCGCATAGTTCTGCAATCGTTGAATGGCCTCTTCTGGATTAGAAAATGGCAAATTCACAGACAAAATCAAATCCATGTATCCCTTCAGCAAGTTTAACTCTGGATCATTGGGATCAATTTTTTCGGCTTCCCCTAAATGATTAAACACTTGCTGGAGGTTGCTCAAAACGGTGGGCGTTGCCCGAACCGCGCCTTGAGTTAGGAAGGTATGTCCTCCTTCTAAGAAAAGCCCTGCGGCGATGTAGAGATTTCCTCGAAGAGGGTCAGTTTCCATCAGTTGTTCAGCCGTTTCACGAGTGAGGCGCGCATTTTCGCCCATCGCATTATAGTCTTCGTAAATGTAGGCGATCGATGCTTTCAACGCATAAGCTAAAGGCTCATTAGATTCTGCATTCTGGAGTAGTTGAGCCGCTTCCGGGTAATTTCCCTGTTCAAACATGGCTCTAAATGCGGCTTCCGTCTGATCGCCAATCTGACGAGGGTTATTGGTACGGAACGGGTCGGCGGACGCAGGATTCGCCCATATGCCAGTCAGTGTCAAAATACTTGCGATTGCCACTGTTAGGCGCGTTATTCCGCAAAGTGGCAGAAATCGGGTGAGCTGTTTCGATCGAGAGATAAATGTCATAACGGTTTCCGTCATCATCAAGCCTTATGGTGAGCCTTAGAGTGTTTACACCTTCAGCAACGTCTCAAACAGTGTCTCAAAACATTAAATTGGGAAATCCAGGACATGACCCAATGGATGCTAGCGGTTGAAATCAGCCAGCCTATCTGGCAAGCATGATACCAACCCGTAACCGATGAAATATCGAATTTTTCTGAAACAGATTGTGACACCCTGACAAAAGCAGGTATGGAGGCGGTTACAGGGCGGTATAGAACGAAACAGCCTGGCGGGTGAAGATATCTGCCATGACGCGATCGCTCTCTCCAAGTTCCTGCGGCTCAGGCTCCCCAAGTTTATACTTCGCCAGTCTAGGAATTAAGTCCACTACCATAGATACAGATTGAATTAAGCGGTGTGCAACTCTACGGCTACAAGCTTTGATTTCTGGTGGGGTAGGCACCTTGCCCCGCTCTGGACGGGCGGGACGCCCATTCCGCAAGCAATGTAGATGAAGTTGAACATAACGTTAAATAACGATTGAAGCGATTTAAGTGACGATCGAATTGCCTGCCCATCTCGATTTGTCAGCATTGCCCACCTTCACTGAACGCACGAATGCTCTATCTCAAGAACCTGACATATCATCCTGCCGCCACTCCAACTGCCATCCTCAAATCTATCAGTTTAGAGTTAGCTCCTCAGCAAATGGGATTGATTATTGGTCCGAGTGGCTCTGGAAAATCGACTTTACTAGAAATTCTGGCAGGACTCGCCAACAAAACAGCAGGCAAGCTCTTTTGGCGTGAACAAGAATTGTCTCCTGACCATTTACAGCAACTTGCAGGACTGGTTTTTCAGTTTCCTGAACGACACTTCTGTGGAAATACAATTCTGGAAGAGTTGCGACTTGGACACCCAGAACTAAACAAAGAGCGAATTGATCAGGCATTAGCCGCCGTCGGACTCGCTCATTTGCCTCTCAGCACTCCACCCCAATCTCTCAGTGGCGGGCAGCAGCGTCGCTTAGCTCTTGCCGTCCAACTGATCCGTCAACCCTATCTGCTGCTGCTTGATGAGCCTACTGCCGGACTCGATTGGTCGATGCGCCGACAACTGATCAGTTTGCTGGCTCAGTTGAAGACAGAATGGAGCCTACTTGTGGTGTCCCATGAACCGGGAGAGATGGTATCGATCGCCGATCGCTGCTGGACACTCAATCATGGAGAGCTTGTAGCCGTTGATCCAGCGACGTTGATGATGAAGCAGGTGGTTGTTAAAGGATAAAGGATAAAGGATGAAGGATGAAGGGGTGTCTGTTTTGCCGCGAATGGATCAGGTTTGGTGGGAGACATTAGGGTGGCAGCCTGATTCGACTCAGCAGGCTAAGTTTCAGCGTCTGTATGCGTTGATTCTTCAAGGCAACCGCCAACTTAATCTGACTCGTATCACTGGGCCAGAGGAATTCTGGGAAAAGCACCTCTGGGATTCTCTAAGTGGTATCAAATCTTTTTTAAAGGATGTAGCTTGCTCCCCTGAAGGGGTAGGCAGAAGGATGAAGGATGAAACACTTCCCTCCCCTCCTCCTTCCCTCAACGTGATCGACATCGGCACGGGCGCCGGGTTTCCTGGGGTGCCTGTCGCGATCGCGCTCCCTACTTGGACAGTTACACTCCTCGACGCGACGCGCAAAAAAATTGCGTTTTTGGATACTTTGTTGACGGATTTGGAAATTGGGAATATGAGGACAGTGTGCGATCGGGCTGAACAAATTGGTCACAATCCGCAGTATCGGGGAAAATTTGATTTGGCATTGATTCGAGCCGTGGCGTCTGCGTCTGTTTGTGCAGAGTATGCGTTACCGCTGCTGAAGGTTGGCGGAGTTGCAGTTCTCTATCGGGGACGGTGGACAGAGGCAGAAGCAATGCCGCTGCAATCTGCACTTGAGGTATTGGGGAGTAAACTAGAAGCCACAGAAGAATGGACAACACCGCTCAGTCAGAGCGATCGTCACTGTCTCTATCTACGAAAAATAGAACCGACAAAAATAACCTTCCCTCGCTCGATCGGTCTTCCGACTCAAAAACCACTTTAACGCCATGTGCAACTTATCTACATTTCTTGTAGAATGGGCGTCTCGCCCGTCTGGATCGAGGTAGACATCTTGCCTGCCTCACGAGAAATCAAGGTTTGTAGCCATAAAGTTGCACATCGCGTACTTTAGAAAAGTTCGATTTTGAATTTTGGATTGCGCCCCCAGAATAGTATTCTGGGGAATGTTCCGGATTCAACATCCCAACATTTCAATAGTCTTGCTTTACCCTCTCACGAGCAAGAGAGGTTTTGTAAATTCAAAATATAGAATTCAACGATCACTATGACGGCTACTGTAGATTCTTCCCCTAGATTGGCATCTCGCCTGGTTAATGGCGTTTTAGCAATTAAGCCACTGGCAAAGCTGGCAAAATACCAAGCCCGCTCCATGATGATTAAACGGGCAGAATCGATCGGGGTTTACTGGCGACAGGAAGTTCAGACGTTGCGCTCTCGTGGGACGGAGGCAGCATTTTCGCCAGAATGGGAAATTGAACTGGCTCAAATCACAAATCCTAAGCTTGCCTACCCTGGCTATTACTTGCGTTCGTTCCATGCTTATGAGCAAGGCAATTTGAGTTGGGATGCGGCGATGGAGGTAGAAGTGGCGGCGTATGCCGTTCATGCCCGGATTTGGGACAAGGCTGGGGCAAAGGGCGATCGGATGCTGCGGCAGAGCTATCACGATAGCCTCAACCAGCAGATTGCCACCTCTCCTCAAGCCATTTTGGATATTGGCTGTAGTGTAGGGATGAGTACGTTTGCTCTAAAAACGATTTATCCTGACGCTCGAATAACTGGGTTAGATTTGTCGCCGTATTTCTTGACGATCGCCCACTATCACTCTCAACAAGGAGTGAGCGATCAGGAGTCAGGAATTAAACAATCTACTCGATCTTCTACTTCCCAATCTCCAATTTTCACCTGGATTCATGCTCCGGCTGAAGCGACAGGACTTCCGGATGCGTCGTTTGATCTGGTTTCGGCTCATTTGATTTTTCACGAGCTACCTCGAAACGCTGCGATCGACATTCTTCAAGAAGCCAGACGACTGCTTCGTCCGGGTGGGCATCTCGCGATCATGGACATGAACCCCAAGTCTGAAATTTATGCTCAGATGCCACCTTACATTCTGACTCTATTGAAGAGTACAGAGCCTTATCTAGATGAATATTTTGCGCTTGACTTAGAACAGGCCATATATGATGCCGGATTTACTCGACCGACAATAACCTGCAATAGCCCCCGTCACCGCACAGTGATCGCTCAGGTTCGCTAAACAATTTCACTGAGGAGAAATGTTCTTTTCTATTCTATTAAAGAATTACTAGGTGGGTACTGCTGCCAGGTGTAATCAGGAATAGCTTGGCTCAATCGATGGCTTTGCTGACAATGCCCACCCCGCAAAATTTTGGACTCAAATTTAAGCGTTAGATTCGTACCAGTATGGGCTGCTGCTGCCGATCGTGAACGATCGGTTCCTCATCATCCGTGCAATAAACTTCACAAGAGTTGTTGGGGCTTTCGATCAGTTTCACTTTGTGAAGGGTTGCGCCGATCGATCGAATCGGCTCTTTCAGGAGATCGCGAATGTGAATGGCAATATTCTCAGCAGTCGGCACGACTTCTGTGAAGTAGGGAATATCTTTGTTCAAGAAGGTGTGATCGAATGGCTCCACTACATAATCATTGACTGCCTTTTGGAAGGCTACCAGATCGGCAATCATCCCGGTGCGCGGATCAATCTCCCCTTTAATCGTCACTTCCAGATGATAATTATGACCATGCCCATTCACACGAGCGCATTTACCGTAGATTTCAGAGTTTTGCTCTAGAGTGAGATGCGGCAGAGCAAGACGATGAGCGGCGCTAAAGTGGGTGCTGATGGTGAGAGATGCTTCCATGTTGTTTCCTTCGTAGTCAGCCCAGAGTTCAGGATGTTCAAACAGTTGGATGCGGACGATCGGCAAATGAGACACAAGGCGATTCCAGATCACCCGTGTTATGTTTTCGGTGGTCGGCAAGGTTTCCTGGAATTCCTGCCACGCATCATTCAGATACGAAAAATCAAGCTGGCTAGTGACTTCTCGCTTAATCACTTGCTTGACATCCGACAGATTCAGCACCATGCCATAGTCATCTAATTCTCCCTCCATCGAAACATACAGCACATAGTTATGCCCATGTCCGGGAGCGCAGGCACAGAGTCCAAACTGCTCAGCGTTTTCGGCTTCACTCAGTTCGGGCAACCAGTAACGATGACTTGCCGAGAACTGTGCCCGACGATTGATGATGCACTTCATAGGGAATTCTGTTAAGTTCCGTAAAGTCCTATTTTCTAGGATAGCAAGGGATGGGGTGGAGGTGGAGGGAGCGATCGGCATCCTACATAAAACCTGGCGCACAATCCCTATTCAAACCATTAAGCTGTTTACAAGACGTAGTTGAAGGGAGGGTGATCGTCATGATTCAGGCTCAATCCAAGCTACCTAAGCTACTCTCCTTTGAAGAGTTTCTGACATGGTATCCAGAGAATGGAAGCCGCTATGAATTACTGGATGGAGAAATTGTAGAAGTGCGTCCAGTTGGCAGCCATGAAGAGGTAACAAGCTACTTGATCCGCAAAATCGATCGCGAGATTGAACGGCTGAAGTTGCCCTGGTTTATTCCCAATACCTGCTGTGTAAAACCGATCGACAGCGATGAAAACGGTTACATTTCCGACGGAATCATACTCGATCGATCATCACTTTCAGCCGATCCCCTGTGGAAACGAGCCTCTACAATTACTCGCGGTACATCAGCCCGCTTGGTGATTGAGGTGGTCAGCACCAATTGGCAAGATGATTATGCCAAGAAACTAGATGATTACGAAGCTCTGGGTATCCCTGAATACTGGATTGTGGACTACCGAGGACTTGGTGGACGGCGCTTCATTGGCTCTCCCAAACAACCGACCATTACCGTTTACCAATGGATTGAGGGCGTTTATCAGTTAGTTCAATTTCGTAAAGGCGATCGACTGCAATCTCCAACTTTCCCAGAGCTTAATCTCGCCGTAGCAGAGATAATTGCTTTTGGAGGATAGAAATTTTTGTAACACTTTAGATGATTGTCAACAGAAGCAGAAAAAATGCCTCTGTCCATTCGACAACTGCGCCATAGGTGTCGCCCGTATGTCCACCTAATTTGTGATGAAACCAGGCGGGAATCAAAAAGGCGATCGTTCCGCCTCCTATCGCTAGTCCTAGAGTTTGATACCAGGGGTTAGGGATCCAGAAGAGGGGAAGTATACTTAGTGCGAACAGCAGCAGCAATGAGGGAAGGGTATCCCAGAGCGATCGAATTGTCTGTTTGTGAAAGGCTCCTTTGCCTGTGGGTTTGAGGTAGGGGTAACGGGCGATCGCAACTTGTTGCCCCCATCGTCCCCAAGCTGCGGCTAAGGTTAGCCCTAGCCATCGGAAGTCAGGCAAATCGGCTAGAGCGGCGGTTTTAAGGAGAATGAGGACAATGGCTGCCATTGCTCCAAATGCGCCCGTTGCGCTGTCTGTCATTACTTCAAGGCGGCGTTCAGGGTCGGTGACGGCTAATCCATCGGCGGTATCCATGACTCCATCCAGGTGCAAGCCTCCTGTGATGGCAATCCAGGCTGCAACAACGATCGCGCTACGGGATAAGAGCGGCATTCCGATGAATCCTAGCCCGTGATCAAGGAGTCCTAATAGTTCGCCAATGAGAATGCCAACGATCGGAGCAAACCGAGCCACGCCTTGAAAGTCTAGCGTCCAACGAACAGGAATTGGCAGACAGGTATAAAAAGCAACAGCCGCCGTGAATCTTGCTAGGAGGGTTGTCAAAATGTACCCAAATGTACCCAAACAGATAACCAGCTTGACTGAAAGGTATACTACCTTTCAGGGCGAAAAGCTTCAGCACACTGGCTGAATTTATAAATTCCCGTTGCCGCCATAATGAAATTTATGATCTGTATAGATACAAATCTCGATTGCAGTGAGGAGAGCAGTTTGGGCCGTAAGTTCCGTAGATTTCGCTAGGAGTCAGCCCAAAATCCTGGGCTAAGATCGTTCCATACATTGCTACTAAGGCGATATTGGGTACGAATCCTCTCCTGTCCCAGGTTATGCTGATAATGACCCGTTAGCTCACTTGCCTGGCTCTTCATCTGAGAGATTTCCTGAAACGTTCTTTTCTCAAACAACGTCCTTACCTATAGCCATTTCTGTAGCAGTGTACCCAATTCGGCGTGATTTAGTTAGCGGTCGATCGAGTGAACGATGCAGTTTGCTATCCTAGAGGGTCTTCGCTTGGATAGTTCTGCTTTCTAATAAAGGAGTTCACGTTGTTATCGCTCTAGCTAAGGTCCCATTCAGACCAAAGGCTTCTTTTATGAGTCACGATCAACTTTCCGGAAACGCAAAATTACCTGCCCCTTGCATTGTTGACACAGGGATTGTTGTCAATAAGCAAGATATGCAACGGCTTCTGACCGATTTAAACCGAGTTCGCTATAGCTATAGCCAGGATGACCGTTTGCTAGCTGAAGGCGAGGGGTGTATTTTGGAGGTATTTGCTGACCCGCAGCGATCGACCCTCGTTGCTAATCATGCACTTTACATCAACGTTCACAGCTTTGATTACCTGGAACTGAAGTTAACTCCTGAGCAGCAAGCCTGCTTCGATTTGGTGCAAGATAATCGTCAACTGAGGCTCATTCCTCTCTCTAATCCGCTTCAGGAACAAACTACTCGTAGTCTCAACGCGGCAGCCCTCGAAGCTGTAGTTGCTGAAGTCTTGTCTGCAAGTTGGGATGTGCGAATTGACGAAGAGGATAACTTTTCTCTTTAAAATCGAAAACGTCGGAATTGTTTTAGGACGTTATAAGGTTGAGATTTTCATTTCATTGTCAGGCTCATTGCAGTCAAACTCAAGCACGGGCAGGTTCCTTCACAACTCCTCATGGAGTGATAGAAACGCCTCGTTTCATGCCCGTAGGGACACTTGCGAACGTAAAGACGCTGACACCCGCTCAACTCCGGTCTGCCGGAGCGCAAATGATCTTAGCAAATACGTATCATTTGCACCTGCAACCCGGTGAGGAGATTGTTCAGAAGGCGGGTGGGCTGCATCGCTTCATGAGTTGGGATAACCCGATCTTGACTGACTCCGGTGGATTCCAAGTGTTCAGTTTGAGTGAGATTCGAGCGATCGCAGAAGTAGGGGTGACATTTCGATCGCCTCGTGATGGTCAGATGATTCACTTGACCCCTGAGAAATCCATTCAGATCCAGAATGCACTAGGTGCAGATGTGATTATGGCATTCGATGAATGTCCACCCTATCTTGCTAGTCGAGAAGCGGTGATCGAAGCAACCCATCGGACTTATCGCTGGCTAGAGCGATGTGTGGCGGCTCACGAGCGATCGGATCAGGCATTGTTTGGAATTGTGCAAGGTGGGGTTTATCCTGATCTGCGTCAGGAGGCGGCTCAGGCACTTGCAATGCTAGATCTGCCAGGGTATGCGATCGGTGGAGTCAGCGTGGGAGAACCCCCTGAACTGATTGGAAAAATCGTCCAGGTGACAACTCCTGAGTTGCCTACCAACAAGCCTCGCTATCTAATGGGTGTAGGAACGCACCGAGAAATGGCGCAGGCAGTCGCGGCTGGAGTTGATCTGTTCGATTGCGTGATTCCAACGCGGCTTGCACGACATGGTAATGTTTTGATAAGAGGCGATCGCTGGAACCTGAAGAACGCCCGCTTCAAAGAAGATTTTACACCTCTGGACGCAGAATGTTCTTGCTATACCTGTCAAAGTTTTACTCGTGCTTATTTGAGCCACTTGTTGCGATCGCAAGAGCTTCTCGCCTACACACTGCTCTCTATTCACAACATCACAGAACTTGTGCAGTTTACCCAACGAATGCGAGAAGCGATTTTGCATGATCGGTTTGCGATTGAGTTTGCAAAATGGCTGAGTCCTTAATTTTGGTTTTTTAACAGGTTTTACAACAATTTTCAAATCAGTAAACCACAAATCGTAGGGGGGCATTGCCCACAACGCTCGATCAATGGAGTGTTATTTATGATCTTGCAAACCTTCGACGTGGTTATGATTCAACCTCTTGCTTTTCCAGAAGTTTCAATTCGATCGAATACTCGGTCAATAGCTACAACCCTTCGCTCATCCATTGCAAATGTTGAGGCAGTAATTTCGCCAGATCATAATTTTGTAAAATCGTGTCTCTGGCATTCGATCGAATTGCTGCCATCCGATCGCGATCGTCTAAGGCTTCATCGACGCGATCGGCGATTGTTTCTGGGGAGAAGAAATCGACTAACAAGCCATTCTCGCCATCCCGAATCACTTCTGTCACGGGTGCTGTGTTGGATGCCAATACTAAGCAGCCTGCTGATAGCGATTCCAGCATTGACCAGGATAGAACGAATGGATAAGTGAGATACACGTGAACGGAAGAGGCTTGCAATACCTGAAGATAGTGATCGTAAGGAAGTCGTCCGGTGAAATGCAAACGAGACAGATCCAGCGAGGATGACAGTTCTTCTAGCATGAGTTGCTTGTAGGTCTTGTCGTCTGGCAACTGCCGACCATAACAGACTCGATCTTCCCCGACTACCACCACATGACAATTGGGACGGCGTTTTTGAATCAGGACAACCGATCGCATGAACTGTGGAAATCCGCGATAGGGTTCCATGCCCCTGCCCACATAAGTTATGAGTTCATCGACATGAGAGAGATCAAGATCGATCGAGGGTAACACTAACTTTGATCCGGGTTTCGGTTGAAAGAATTCGGTATCAACACCATCATGCATCACCGTGATCTTGGACTGGAACTCCGGCGAAAACTGCTGACGCTGCCATTGGGTGGGGGAAAGTCCACGATCGCATCCATACAAATCGAGCAAAATCGGCGCATTCTTCACTCGGACTCGCAACTCGTCATCAATGCCCATCGGATCATCGGGATCAAAATTGCAATCTGAACCGTGGGAACGATAGAACCACTCGAAATAGCAGAGCAACTGACTTTTTGGGAAAAGATCTTTCATGAACAACGTCGGACCCCACCCCGAATGCCCATAGATGATATCTGGGACAAATCCTTGCTCCATCAGCTTTTGCCCAACTCGATACATGGCTTGACCTGTCAACACTGCGCCTTCCAACGGACGGACATAGTGATGCGTTTGAGGAGCCGCATCTCGCGACGGTTTGTAGATGGCTTTGAACACACCAGGCATTTTTCCCTCTTCACGAGCTGTTCCAAACACAACTTGATGATTGGGATCTTGGGCGAGAACACTTGCCAGATGCCGGAATTGGGCAGGAAAATTGGGATGCAGGAATAAGATACGCATGAGATTTTGGGGCAGATCGTAAACAGGTAAATGAAACTCTCCCTAGGTTCTTCATCAGGAGCAATGACCAATCCGCAATCCAGCCTAAACCGAATGCGATCGGGTTAGCCATTAATTCATTTAAAAACCCGAAAACTCCCACCTTAACCACAAAGGCACGAAGACACAACGTCTTCCTTATCTCCCCCATTCGATCCTGGCCAAACGCGGGTAGCGGTCTAATCGTGTGAAAGGATACCATTGCTGTTTAGTTAGAACACAGCCCTTTGCGGATGTGTATAATGGAGTAAGCTCGATCGCTGTGGCGAAGTCTCTGTCTTTGAGAGATATTCCACAGGGCTTGAGGTATAGAGAACGCGGGGCTGTCACGGTTTCGACGTTTTGGCGAACGCTACTTCGTGATTCAGGTCGAGAGCGGGCTAACTCTCGCAAATCAATGGCTCAAAAAAAAGTAGATGCGAACAACATCGTACCTTTTGCTCGTAAGCAAGCTGCTGTTGCAGTTGCCTAAAAACCTCTAACTGGTTCGAGCGTCTGTGATTTGACTCCGTTAAGGATTACAGACCAACCCCCAACGGACGCCCTAGTCCACCGCCTCTGGTCAGTGACTAGTTAAGACTTAACCAGAGCATCCCATCGCCTGGGATAAAAGGTGATTCCCGCTTCGAGGATCAGAGAAGCTAAACCTGTGAATGAACGAAGTATTAATACCCAGAGCGGACACGGGTTCGACTCCCGTCAGCTCCATTAAATTTGTTAGTTTCTGAGCGATTCGCCTGTCCTTGACCCTGGGCTGACCAATCCCATCGACGTTGGATGCTCCACCAACCACGGGATTAACTCCAACGCTGGTTGCCGCAACCGGGCACAGTGGAAGAACGCCCTAAAGTTGCACATTGCGTTAACTTAGGAGATTTCCAGCAAAGAATCTACCAATTCGTAGGATGGCAAAGGGTCTTACCCGTGCCCATCGTCAGCCAGAATCATGGATGGGCACGGATGCCTTTGCCCATCCTACGCAGGTATTTTATCTGTCGGAAATCTCCTAAGGACTGAGTTCAAGCCATTTCTCAGTTCCCAGTCCCCTGTCCTTAGCACTGTTCAAACAGGTTCTTAGGTTTGCTCCAGTCAGGCAAGCCTATTTCAGGCACAATAGTGAAAAGTGTTCTTGTGGGGAAATTTGACGAGAATCTATGGCTAAACCGCGTGTTTTTTCTGGAATTCAGCCAACTGGCGAACTGCACCTTGGAAACTACTTGGGCGCGATTCAGAACTGGGTAGAAATTCAGAGCCAGTTTGAAAATTTCTTTTGCGTGGTTGATTTGCACGCCATTACAGTGCCCCACAAACCTGAAATGCTAGCGATAGACACTCATACGGTGGCTGCCCTCTATTTAGCGTGTGGCATTGATCTTGAGCATTCTAATATTTTCGTGCAGTCTCATGTGCCAGCCCACACCGAATTGGCTTGGTTGCTCAATTGCATTACACCGCTCAACTGGCTGCAAGATATGGTGCAATTTAAGGAAAAAGCGATCAAGCAGGGGGAAAACGTCGGTGCTGGACTGCTCAATTATCCGGTGCTAATGGCGGCAGATATTCTGCTCTACGACACAGACAAAGTTCCGGTTGGCGAAGATCAGAAGCAACATTTGGAGCTTGCCCGTGATATTGCGGCCCGTCTGAATTATCTGTTTGGCAAAGAAGAGGCTCCTGTTTTGAAGCTGCCAGAGCCGTTGATTCGGACGGAAGGGGCACGAGTCATGAGCTTAACCGATGGCACAAAGAAAATGTCGAAATCTGATCCGTCGGATTTAAGCCGGATTAATTTGCTCGATCCGCCCGATCAAATTCAGCACAAGGTTAAACGGTGTAAAACGGATTCGGTTCGCGGGTTGACCTTTGATAACCCAGAGCGACCCGAATGTGACAACCTGTTGACCCTCTATATGCTTTTATTGGGCAAAACAAAAGAGGAAGTAACGGCTGAATGTGCAGATATGGGATGGGGACAGTTTAAGCCCCTACTGACGGAAGCCTTAATCAATACGTTGAAACCAATTCAGGATAAATACCACGAGATTACGTCAGAGCAAAACTATCTGGAGTCAGTGTTGCGACGGGGACGAGAAAAAGCGGAGGCGATCGCCAATCCAACGCTCACGCGGGTCAAAGCGGCTCTTGGCTACTCAATTCCCGTGTGAGGTGATCCCTGGTGTCTTCGTGTCTTGGTGGTTTATTCCAGATGATTCAATCCTCAAACAGATTGTCAGGCAGATCAGATTCGGGGAAAATCGTTGCTTCAGGGTTGGAATCTGAAATAGTGGCTTGTTCGGGAAGCTGTTTGAGTGAGAAAGACTTGTGGTTCCAGTGATTCAGTTTGGCATCATTTCCCCAGTTATCTAGAATATCTTTAATCAAGATTTCTTGGATTAAAGTTTTAGCAACGACGGCAAGGGGAAGGGCGAGCAGCAGCCCCAAGAATCCGAAGAAGCTAGCAAAAATAATTTGGGCAGCAAGGGTCATTGCAGGCAGCAGTGATACCTGGTTTGCCATGACGGTTGGGGTGATCAAGTAGGATTCAAGATTCTGAATCACGATGTAGAGAATTAAAACCGCCACGACTTTCCAGGGAGCATCCAGTGCGGCTACGGTGAGCGGAAAGATAAGACTTAAGGTGGGACCGATGTTAGGGATGAAGTTGAGGATACCGGCAAGGAGGGCTTGAGCCAAAACGAATTGAATTTGCAACGCCCAAAGCCCGATCGCACTTAATGTAGCGACTGCCGTTGAGCTAATTAGCACTCCTCCTAACCAGTTTTTGAGGGCAACTTCACACTCTCCGACGATGAAATCTGCTCGGCGTCGATAGAATGATGGAAATAACTGGATCATCGCTTGTCGATATGCCAATGGATCTGCCAGAAACATCAACGTCAGAATGAACAGCAGCAACGTCTGAAGGAGAATCGCCAGAGATCCAGAGAAGATAGCAAAAAAGTTGGGTACGATTTCAGCAACAAGCGGTTGGATTTCATTGATCAGTTCAGAAGGACTGGGAAGTTCCACTTGTGCCAGCCAATCGGGTCGGTTATTCAGCAACTCTTCTAGCCACGTCACAACTCGCGTGAAGCCTTCTGGTACAAGCGCAATCAGTTGTAAAAACTGATCAACGAAGGGAGGAACAATCACATAAATGACAAGAATCGCAAATAGAAGAAACAAGGTTACTGTCAACAGGACGGCTTGATGTCGCTGAAGTCCGAGCTTGCGAAACTGCCGCACGAGCGCATTTAGAGCCGTTGCTAACACAACCGCCGTGAATACCAGCAGCAGAATTTGCCGAATTCTCCATAGGATAATGAGGGCAAGAACGAGACAGATCAAACTAAGCCATTGACCCAGTTTCACGATGCGATCTCCTGAAAGCGAGTGAATGTGCGGAATAGGCTTACTTATGATAAGCCGATCGCGGGTCAAGTGGCTTATGTTGAGGGGGCTACCGTGTAGTATTCAAATCGTCTTGGCTGATTCGGTTTAAGTAGCCGAGAATGGCGTCTCGTAGGGGAAGCAGATTTTTGTATTGCTGCATTCCGATCGGCATTTGTTGCAGAATCGCTGAGAGGGTGTGGGCGATCGTCTTTTCTGTTTCCAAGATTGAAAGCGGATAAAGATAGGTGCGGATGCCAAAGAGGATGCCGTTGCTTTTTTCTAATCGGCGTAAGGTTTGACGTTCAACGCGAAACCAAAGCGTGTCTCTCGCATTGTCTACCGTAATCGCGGTGGGTTGAGAATTCCGGTGATAGCCCAGGAATAATTCTGGAGTGTCTACAAAGCTCCAGTTCAAACGATAACCCGGACGATCGGGTCGGAGGCGATCGAATAAATCGTTAACTGGACGCTCAAGTTTTTCAGCATAGCCAGGAACAGGAGCATGGATTTGGGCGATCGGGTGTCCGAGTTTATCTCGCAACTGCCAATGGAGCGGAAAACAGACAGAAGCGGCAGACAAAATGTAGCTATCGGAATTCGCTTGCATCAAGCACAAATCCTCTTGCACTAGGCGTCCTGCGAGATCAAGCGGATTGTCTGCAAACTCATTGATGTTCCAGGTCTGTTGAGTGATCTGGTTTGTAATCTGTTGATTGTGACGCTGATAGTATTCTGGAAAGCGTTCAGGTAGGTAATTTAATAGAAGATCAAGGACTTCTTTTTGACCGACTTCACTTCCAGGTAAACTTGCAAACACACTTGAATAATGATGTTGCAAAAGGTCTATTTTGCGATCGAGATAAAAGACAAATTCGTTATCAATTTCAATCCAATCGTGCAGATTAAGTGGCTTTAATCCCATTCGTAACTGCCATTGAGTCTCCGTAAAAGGGAGATAAACAGGTTTGTCCATTTTCGGGTTAGGAGGTTTTTTGCTTAACTTTACCCTAACTTATCGTTCTTCACTCCCATAAATCCTTCTGACGTTAGAAACTAGATTTCAAGTTGATTGGAGTGATACTTATGAAAACGGCGGCTATTTCCACAGATTCAGTTAAATCTTATCTTCAGCAAATTGGACGCATTCCTCTTCTGACTCATGCTCAAGAAATTCAGTATGGCAAACAAGTGCAGCAATTCATGGCAGTCCGTCAGATCAAAGACACGTTGACTTCTCAATCGGGATCTGAGCCAACACTGGCAGAGTGGGCACAAGCTGCAAATTTATCGGAGGTGGAGTTACAAAATGCGATCGCAGAGGGTGAAGCGGCGAAACGCAAAATGGTTGAGGCAAACTTGCGGCTAGTGGTAGCGATCGCGAAGCAATATAGCAAACGCAGTATGGATTTGTTAGATCTGATTCAAGAAGGAAATATTGGCATTCAGCGAGGGGTAGAAAAGTTTGATCCCAGTCGCGGCTATCGCTTTTCAACCTATGCCTATTGGTGGATTCGACAAGCGATTACCCGCGCCATTGCTGAGAAAGAAAAGACAATTCGCCTTCCCATTCATATCACTGAAAAGTTGAGCAAACTCAAACGGGCACAACATCGTCTTGCCCAAAAACTAGGACGAGCGGCAACCGTGGCAGAATTAGCCCAGGAGTTAGAGATTGAGTCTCAACACGTGCGAAAATTTTTGGAATGGGCACGGCATCCGTTGTCGCTGGATATGCGAATTAACGAGGATCACGATGCTACTTTAAGCGAGATGCTGATTGATCCATCTGCCTCACCAGAAACTTTTTTGATGCAAACTTCGCTGCAAATTGAGATTCAGCAATTGCTGACCTATCTCACTCCCAATCAACGAGAAGTTCTGAGTTTGCGATTTGGATTGTCTGATGGCACAGGGCTGAGTTTAGCCGCAGTCGGTGAACGACTTCATCTCAGTCGTGAACGAGTCCGTCAGATTGAACAAAAAGCCCTTGCTCGATTGCGTCAATGCAAATTTGAACTGAGAAGAAATTGGTCAACCGATCGCATGGGTGAATGGGCTTAGTAGATTGAATGTAATGGATTGAATGGATAGTACACAATCAAGTACCAACCCTTTGTGGGCGATGCCCACCCTACTTAGAAAGAAAATCTCTGGTTTTTGCAATAAATCGATTGACCTGTTCAAAGTGAATAGTATGACCGCATTGATCAACAATTTCTAATGTTGCAGATTTGCATAAACTCGCCATCTCACTGTTGATGTTAACGAATTTTGTATCGAATTCGCCCACTAGCAAAAGTATAGAAATTGTGTTTTGCTCAAGCTTTTTCCATAGGGATGGCTGACATCCTGTACTCAAGTAGCGAAGGGATTTGGCTAAGTTAAATGGATGATTTTGTAAACGAGATTTCAGCAGCTTTTCAAACGCTGGATGCTTTTTGAGGGAGGCAAATAGGGGTTGATTGTACCACTTAGCTAGGAACGCTGAAAACTCTTCAGTCTCTAATTCCTGTGCCAACGTTCGATCGCTCTCAATTCGCTTGATTCGCTCTGCTTGAGTTTTGAGTCCCGGCGATGCTGATTCCAATACAACCTTTGAAAAATAATTTGGAAAGTGAAGCGTCAGATATAAAGCAAGTCGCCCTCCCATTGAATAGCCGAGTAAAAAACTGTTTTTTATATCTAATGCATCCAGAAATCGAATCAATCCATTTGCAGTCTTCTGCATGATGTAGTCTTGATCATCATCTGATGTCTGGCTTTTTCCATGTCCAGGCAGATCGACGGCTAAACAGTAAAACTGATTGGATAATAAAGACATTACCTCATTAAATTCACGACAATCTCCCATAAATCCATGTAAGAAAAGAATTGGAGGATGACTCGATCGCCCCAACGAATAGTAGTTAAAATGATACTGTTCAACCGTTATCGATTTCTCCATCTTTTTCTAAAATGTCATTACAATTTTCGGGCTAAAACGCTTCCAAATTCAACACTAACGAGTCCTATAATTGCGCTGCCTGCCCAATAGAACAGCGATAAACCGTAATTTCCCGATCGCAGCAGGGTCATCGTATCCAACGTGTAGGTTGAGAAGGTGGTGTATGACCCTAGAAAGCCAACAGCAATTAGCAGGCGTAGGTCGGGGGATGTGATGGTGCGTTCTAGGGTGAAGGTGGTGAAAAATCCCATGATGAATGCACCTGTAAGATTAATGAAAAATGTGCCGTATGGGAATGTGCCAAACCACTGAGACGCCAATACAGTCAAGTAGTAACGACTGAGTGCCCCCGGAATAGCACCAAGGCTAACGGCGATCGGGGTACGAATGACTGGATCAACAGAAGCCAGTCTCTCAACAATTTTGCTAATACTCGTGAGAAATAGATCCCAGAGAACGGCTAACATAGCATAACGACTCATCTAACTGCCTGTAAATTTTTCACATCATCTCATTTCTCGACAGTCAAAATTGTTCAGTTAATTAACGCGATGTGCAACTTTGTGGCTGTCAGCTTAATTTCTGGCGGGGTAGACATCTTGCCTGCCCCGACCTGGACGGGCGAGACGCCTGTCCCACAAGAGATTTAAAGAAGTCAGGCATGGCGTTACGTGCCAATGTTCGGCAGCAAGTTCTGAAACGGCTAGGCGAGAGTTGCGCTGCTTAGAATCAGACGAGATTCCTTTAATGACTCCCATAGCTAAGTGCTGAGTTCTGAGGACTGAGTGCTGAGTCAGGATGGATTGACCGTTTGCCTTTCAGCCTTGGGCAATGTCCTAACCTAACTGACTACAGCTATAAAATCCAAAATGGGATTGAACAGGAAACATTCGGTTTTGTCTTCCAGTCATTCGGCTTAAGTGGATCTCATTCCTTCTAGAAACTGTTGGCAATAGACGATTTAACGGATGTAGTGGATAGTTTTTTAACTAATCCATTACATCTTTTATCTTTTGTAAAATTCTATGGAGTAGTGCCTCGCTTCTACGAATAAAACGCCACACTATGGATTGCAGAATTAGGGTTTTCAGAATTGGTTTATAGAATTTAGCTTCAGGGAACATGAGTTTGCTTCATTAAGTCATTCAGTTCAACAGGAAAGTAATTCCTAAATTTACAAAGGAATCACATTCAAGGGAACATAGCCTATTTCCTGAAGTCATCAAATCTAACAGGAAATAAACTCAAAAAGAGTTTCTGAATCCATCACAGAATCACGTTTGGGGGAACTAAAACCTTCTTCACGGAATCATCTAATCCATCAGGAAATTGATTCTAAATCAACTAAAAAATCATCCTTTTGGAAGTCAAATCTTCTTCCCTCAGCGATCAATTTCATCAGACAACCATCACTCGTTCATCACAGAATCATCAAGAGCGAATTATGAAATCTGCAATGCGTCGAATTGCGGCTATTGCTGCTATTACTACCACGGCTGCTGTTAGCACACTCTCTACAGTAGCACCTTCCTTGGCGGCTCAATTTGGTCAAAAAGAGGTGGATCAAAATCAGTTTGTAGCGATCGCCTCACCATTCCGGGGTGGGAGTGCCCACCAACTTTTGATCATTGAGCAAATCGCGGATTCTCGTCAGTGTTGGAGTGAGTCAGGTTCTGCACCGACGCTCATTGATCCGTTGCTGCTAGACTTCGATTTCACGGGTATCTGTGGACGTAGCACTGACAGTAATGGTTACTCCATCCGGGTAAACGGTGAAGATTGGGCACTGCGCTACAGTTTGCGGATTGTCCGGCGAAATGGCGATATGCTGCTGGTTGGTGCCCCCAGAGATCGCAATGATCCAGAACTGCTCATTGGTCGGACGAACGGTGAAACCTCTGATTTTGCCAAAGTCTATCTCGAATCAGGTTGGCGTTTCGCCAAGCGGACGTATGAAGATCGCACCCTCGGACATGTTTATCTCACCTATGAGGGCACTCCTCCAACCACGGGTGATAGCTCTGGTGGCACGGTTGGTACCAATCCTACTCCCAATCCTACTCCCAATCCGAGCAACGGTGGTTCCGACAATGCAGGCAATAATGGCTCCACACCTTCTCGATTCAACGATACGACTGGCGACATCTACTTAGCAGAAATTAACCAGGCGGTCGAAATTGGCTTTATCTCTGGGTTTGAGGATGATACCTTCCGTCCACAAGCGTCTCTGACTCGTGAGCAACTGGTGTCAATGGTTCTTGGCGCATTGGATAGCCTACCTAACGTGAACCTCAATATTCCGACTCAAGCCTCCGGCAATCCTTATTCTGATGTAGAAGCAGGTCGTTGGAGTGCGGCTAGAATCCAGTTTGCTCGTGACAACAACATCATCCAAGGCTATGAAGATGGCACCTTCCGTCCAACTCAGCCTGTGACTCGTGCAGAGTTGATGGCAGTCTTGCGCCGCACCAGCGAATATGCCAAAGTTACTCAAGGGCAATCGGCTCAACTGCAAGGTAACCTTCCAGAGATCGTCTTCTCTGATACTCAAGGACATTGGGCAAACAGTCTGATTAGCCAGATGTCTACCTTCTGCAATGTGGCGACTCCGGTGAATGAGCGGGGTAACTCTTTTGCGCCTGATAGCTCTGCTCAGCGCAACTACGCGGCGGCGGCAACGCTGCGGGTGTTGAATTGCGTTAGCCCTGCTGAAGAGACGGCAAGCCAGTAGGCAAAAGCCAGACAACCAAAACTGTGTGGGCATGGCATGCTGTAGTTGTATGGGCACGGCATACTGTGCCCCTTTGACATATCGCACTGGCTTTATCGAATCAGCGCATAAAGATATCCGATCGCCTCAGAAAACACGGTTCGTGCCCCTTCGCTAGATTGCCACCAGCGTTTCGGTTCATAGTTAGACGGTGGTGCTGCAATAATCCCTACAGTAACTTGAGGTGAAAGCGTTTTACGGAAGAACAAGCGACTGCGACGCGCATGGGGGCCTAAGGTGCAGAGGTTGATTGCTTTAACGGTTGAAGCGTTTTGGGCTAACCACTCTCTCAAGGCTATCGCTGCGGTGAGAGTGCGATCGCGCAAACTAATTGGCACAACGAGCGAGACAATTCGCTCCTGCGGCACTCCCATTTCCGTTAGCAGGGTGGCGGCTGAGTCAGGCAAAGATTTACATCCTAAGCGATCGAACCCAGGTGGCAACGGTGATCCCAGTGTAATCAAGTATTTGTATTCGCCTTGATAAAATTCTTTAGCAGTAGTTTTGAGTGCATGGCAAGGAAGCCAAGCATCGACAACGAGGATATCTGCTTTGAGCGGAGCCGTAACAGCTAGAAACGGGTAAATGTTAGTTCGGATGACAATTCCTAAAAACAAAAGGCAGAGTGCAATCACAATCCAGCCTTCGATCGTCGGCAGCCAGATTTCCTGACGCTGAAACAGGTTAATTTCCACTAATTCGTCTAGAAGGGTTGATAGGTTGTGATTGCACCCTGTTTCGCAATCGCTCAGGCATGAGATGAACGCTGTTGGTGGAGATAGGCAAAGACGCTTTTATCGCCAATATCGGCTGGAATCGGCTGAAATGTTTTGCGTAGGGCGAAGATGACGAATAACATCGCCCAAGCTGCCAAAAGCGCCCGTTCCGCTATCACAGGTAAAATGCCAAACAGATGCCCCAGAAGCAAAACGGGAATCAACAGAGTGAGGAATTTGGTTTCCAGACGATCGAAACAAAACGCCTCCTTGAAGAATAATCCGGTTAATGCCACGAACATAAACCCTATTCCCAAAAGCGTCTCAGGGTGAGTGTAAATCGTCAGGGCAAACGGTTCTTCACTACCATGCGCGACAACCAGCGCCGCGATCGCCCCAATTCCCCAAAAAATCTGAAGTGCCCGATGCAGTGGAGCCATGTAAATATGAATAGTGAGCAAACTCACCGCCAATGCCACACTGAAACCTGTGTAAAGCAGCGTTAATACCACCAGAATTGAATGATTGCTTTGCCACAGCACTAGCGTAGTGCCGATCGCAAAACACAGCGCCGCCACCATCAAAGCCGTGCGGTAGATAATCACACCACGACGATCGCCCTGCGTAATCGTAAATTCTCCAAACTGTCCTTGATAGACTTCCGGTTCAATTCGTTGAGTGGATACCTGTGTATTCATCTTGACTCATCTCCACAACTCAATCACTAGCATACTCTGCAAGTGAAGAATGAGGGGATGGGGAGATGAGGGGATGGGGAGATGAGGGGATGAGGGGTTTTATGTATTCACGCCGCGTGTAACTGGTTTATTTCTCTTGTCTTCCCTACCCCTCACTCCCCTACTCCCTCACCTCTACCTTCACCGGATCGCCCCAGTTTAGTCGCAATTGAAAGTGAGCATCACCACTGTTGACCGCAATTTCGACCCATCCGTGGCTACCAATTAGGGCGAGGGGATTGCCCCGTTTAACGTCGTTGTAGGTACGACAGCCTGGAATAGCGCGTTTGCCAATCGGAATTGACCAGGTTTTTCCCTCGACGCAATCGCCTGGAATGCTGGTGATGATGTTGCCGAAGCGATCGATGTGCTGAACGGTTCCTGCAAAGCCAGTGGGGGTTGGTGTGAAGAAGGGGATGGGCAGATGAATGAGGCTGCTGGGATCGATGATGTCTCCTAATTCCTTCAACGGGACGCCACTAGCAAGGTGGGCGGCGGCGGGGGCAAAAATATCTCGACCGTGAAAGGTGTAGCTGGGGTTGGAGATGCGCCAGTAGTTGGTATTGCTAAGGGAGACAACTTGGACGATCGGGCGTCGGCTCAAAATTCCGGTGAATACGCCGTTGTCAGGACCAATCAGGAAGCCATCTGAGAATTCAATAGCGATCGATCGGCGTTCTCCTCCCACGCCTGGATCAACAACGACAATATGGACAGTGCCAGGAGGGAAATAAGGATAGGCGCTCATCAGATTAAACTGAGCAGCAGCAATATTCTGGGGCGGAATTTCGTGCGTCAGATCAATAACTGTCAATGTGGGATTGATCTGGGCAATGACGCCTTTCATCACCCCCACATAGATATCGTTGAAACCAAAGTCGGTAAGAAGTGTTATGAGTTGGTAGCTAGACATGGATTAGCTGAAGGATGGAGTTAAAGGCGCATCCAGACACATCTGGAGTGTAGACATCTTGCCTACCGGATGACTTCTGAGTAAAATCCTACCTCCGAGGGATGAAATAAGCAGTGAACTGTAAAATAATTCCACCTGTAAATTTTCTATTGATGGATGACGTAGCGTTGGGGCAATCCCGGCGTGGTTGCCCTGGCATAGGGGCAGACACGTTGCCCTGGCATAGGGGCAATCCCTGCGTGGTTGCCCTTTATGCCAGGGCAGACACGTGAGTCTGCCCCGACCGATCGCAAAATCAACAAAAATCCTACAGGTGGAAATAATTTGCGATGATTCACTTCTGAGGTTACGCCTTAAAATCAGGAGAATGCGGCAGAGGTATTGAGTCGAGATATCCAATTTCCCTGAGTCTGAAGGTCTTTTGACCTTGTAGTACATAGTTCACAATCATTGTAAAACCGCTCATAGCCATAATTTTTTCTTTGATTGCATTTCGTCAAATCTGATCCATCAGTTGCAGAGGTCTAAAGTTGTGACAGATCCTCATCCTCATTCTGACAAAGATGAATTTTTCAATCCGCAGGGGCGCTACTACGGTGAGTTTACGCCAGAAAATCTAGCATTCAACGCAAATCTTCAGGAATTTGCCAATCGCGTCTCGATTATTTGTGGTTTAGAAACAGGAGGCAAGATCGCGCCAGAGGATGCCTATAAGGAAATTAAGCATATGTGGAAGCAACTTAAGCGATCGAAGGCTGAGCTTCTGGATGCCCCTGAGCTACCACCGCCTGACCTGCCTCCTGATGAGTAGGTTCAGGCATTGAAGTTTAAAGCTTGAAGATTAGGATTGGAAATAATCCTCGACGATCGCCACAATCCTTTCTGCCGCATGACCATCTCCGAAGGGATTCGCGACGGTTGCCATCGCCTGATAAGCCTCTGGTTCTTTCAACAATTCAGTCGTTGCCTTCAGGATATTTTCAGAATTTGTCCCGATGAGCTTAGCGGTTCCTGCCGTAATCGCTTCGGGGCGCTCGGTCGTTTCTCGCAGTACTAAAACGGGCTTACCCAGGCTAGGGGCTTCTTCTTGAAGCCCACCAGAATCGGTTAGTAGCAAATAGCAGCGTTGGATTGCCCCAACGAGTTCGCTGTAATCGAGCGGCTCAGTCAGAAAGACTCTAGGATGGCTGCCCAAAACGGCTTTTAGGGGTTCGCGCACAGTTGGGTTCCGATGTAAAGGAAGGAGCAGCGCCGCATCAGGACATTTATCTAGAACTTGCAGGAATCCCTGAGCAATGTCTTGAAGCGGTTGGCCCCAATTTTCTCGTCGATGCACGGTTGACAGGATCACCCGATACTCATTCCAATCTAATCCTGGGACAGTGCAGGCAGGTTCACGATCGGCAACTGAAAGCAAGGCATCAATGACGGTATTGCCTGTGTTGTAAATTTTGCCCAAAACGCCAGACTTTTCTAGATGCTCCACTGCAAGGGATGTGGGCGCAAAATGGAGTTGGGTGACTTGAGAAATCAAGCGGCGATTGGCTTCTTCGGGGTAGGGATTGTAGAGAGCATCAGTGCGGAGTCCGGCTTCGACGTGCCCGACCGGAATTTTGTGGTAGAAGGCGGCGATCGCGGCAGCAAATGCTGTGGTTGTATCTCCTTGCACAAGAACGAGTTGCGGTTGTATCTGCTGAAACAGCGTTTCTAATCCCCGTAAGCTACGACAGGTAATATCGGTAAGGGTCTGTCCGTGCTGCATGATGGCGAGGTTGTGATCAGCATATAAACTGAATAGCTGCATCACTTGTGCCACCATTTCCTGGTGTTGTCCTGTAAGCACGACTTGCGTATCGAAGGCTGGATGTTGACGAAACTGCTGAATCACGGGAGCAAGTTTAATTGCTTCAGGGCGAGTTCCTAAAATGATACAAACACGAATTTGAGACGTTGACATTAGCGGTGTTGATCCCTCAATCACTCCAAACAAATCTTAAATCTTAAATCGATCGATGATCTTTCTGCATCTTAATAAGGATGTTTGAAAAGTTTGATCTGTCACCCGATAAGAGGAAGGGCGAACTATTTGGATGACGATATTTCGGTTAATCCAAGCGATCGTTTGCCAAATGCTTCTCCCTGACTAATCACACACAAAACTACCCTTGATTTTGAGGATTTTAGTTCTCCAAGTTTAATCATCGATCCCAGTAAATAGAATTAATTCTCAGTTAGATTTTCTGATGTGTTGCTCGATCGAACTCAGAAATCCTGAAGTTGTCTAAAACTCGGAAAGACCAGATTTTTCTAGAGTGAAAAAATGCGAAATACTTCTAATTACTTTAATCGGAACGTAAAGAAGTTCGCTGAGAGCTTTTATAATTAAGAGTAAGGTGATAGCTTGAATCACAGAAGCATAACAGGATATCTTTGCGAAGATTGCAGTTACTTGAGCAGTCTTGAATAGGTGTTAAGTGTGTTAGCCTGTTAGTAAATCTGTCAGTTATTGAGAGAAGAATGCTATGTCTGGAGCGCAAACTTTAGTACAACCTTTTGGTCAGGTTTCTGACAATGTGGTTCTTTTGGAGCGATCGACCACTGAGCCGATTTGTGAAGGACTTAATGTTGTCTTGTCGAGCTTTCAAGCCCTATATTTGCAATATCAAAAGCACCACTTTGTGGTGGAAGGGGCTGAGTTTTATATGCTCCATCAGTTCTTTGAAGAGAGCTATGGAGCGGTCAAAGATCACGTTCACGAAATTGGCGAACGCTTAAACGGATTGGGCGGTGTTCCGGCAGCTAGTTTCACTAAGTTGGCAGAATTGTGCTGCTTTGTTCCAGAATCAGATGGAGCTTATAATTGCCGCCAGATGGTGACAAATGACCTGCAAGCCGAGCAAACCGTTATCGGCGTTCTGCGTCGTCAAGCCTCTCTAGCCGAAAGCTTGGGCGATCGGGCAACTCGGTATCTCTATGAGAAAATTCTGTTGGAGACTGAAGAGCGAGCCTATCATTTGGCTCACTTCCTGGCAGCAGATACTTTAGTCATCCTGAACTAACCTCAAACTGCCAATTGCATTCAGCACACCCAACTTGTACGGGCACGGGGTATACCGTGCCCCTTTGACATATTGGGCGATCCCAGTTATTTGCAAATATTTTCAACATTGAGAGATCAAGAGCTTTAGTCCTCTTGATCGATGTAGGATTTCTGAGCGGCTCGATCGCAAATCCAGCCTCGCGGCAGGGTAGTGTGCCAACCTTGATGCATTGCCTCTGGACAAATAACATGCAACGTTAGCTGGCAGTCTAGCATATGATATCCATGTGCCTGGGCTTGCTTATAACTAACCTGAAAAATCTGATCGTTGGCAAATTCTATCGTTTGGTTGCACTGGATACACACTAAGTGATGATGGGGCGACGGTAAATTAAGTTCGTAGTGCTTATGTCCTTCGGCTAACTCCAATTCTCGCAGCAGCCCCATTTGTGCCATTAGGTGCAAAGTGCGGTAGACAGTAGATAAGCTAATTCGTTCACCTTGTTGTCTGAGGCGATCGTGCAAATCTTCAGCACTCAAGTGATTACCCTGCGGTAAGGTCTGAAAAATATGCAGAATGGTTTGCCTCTGGGTGGTAAGCCGAAAACCCCGTTGATGCAAGGAGGCTTTAAGCGATGAAACTGAATGCAGTGACAGTGGTATCCTTGCCGAGGAATCCTGATCTTGATCGGTCATGATGTTTGGAAAGGCGTGGAACATTATTGAGAATAATCCTCAATAGAATCAAACATGAAGATGACACGAATTTGCAAGTCTTTCTTATCAAGTTTTGTGTTAAGGTTTGATAACACTCTCTCATAAAAAGCTAGCGAGGCAAGATACCCACGCTGCAACACAGTTCAACTGCAATGAGGCGAAAAGAAAAAGGGCGAAAGCCTTTCGCCCCTATGTTCTTGCGGTTGTCTCTCTGGTTTAGGCGATCGCCATTTCCTCAGCTACATCTTGACAGTAGGTATCAAACACGCCATCCAGGAATTGCCAGAGGGCGATCGAGGCAGCTTCTGCAACCTGAGCCACTTCGGCTTGCTGTGACTCTGTTACAGCATAAGCTTCGATGAGTGATGCAGTTGACTCGGTGTGATATACATCAGCAACGTGGTGAACGGTGAAGAATTCGTAGGCTGCTGGATCATTCATACCGTAGAAACGTTGCAGTCCGTCGATTTTCACAGTGGCAACCTCTGGAATCTGCGACTCGTAAACATACAAGGCGGCTAAACCAGCATAAAACGGAGAGCGAAGGCACAAATCACGGAAGGTCGAAATCAGATTAGCAGTTGATTCTAGCTGCGAAACAGATTCCAGTTCAGAATCAATTGTGCCCAGTGCTAGAGCAAAGTTGCGCCAGAGTGTCGGATGGTTCTTCTCGCCTTGCTCTTCACTAATCAAATTCTCTAGAAGCTCTTGCCGCACCGCTAGATGAGGCGTGTTGTAGTGAATGGCGCTGATGTAAGTGGGGAATGCTAGAACGTGATGGAAATATTGCTCAGCGTAGTGTTTTAGATGCTCACGGGTCAGTTTTCCTTCTGTCCAAGCGACATAGAACGGATGGGTCAGGAGATGCTTTTGGGCGACGATCGCATCCAATGTTTGGCGCAAAGTCATGGCAAACGTTCCTAATGAAAATCAACTGAGCAAATTGTCCCAGAAAAGAGAAAGTTTGTCTCATTTCCATCAAATTTGTACCAATCGGTAAGGGTAGACACATTGGTCTGCCCCCTAAGCCAGGGCAACCTCGCAGGGATTGCCCCTACACGACACCATGCTGTAATGCTAATCATCAGGCAAAAACCACGGTGCGATTGGCATACACCAACACTCGATTCTGCAAATGCAGCCGGACTGCTCTCGCCAAGACCACTCGCTCCAAATCCTTGCCTTTGCGAATCAGATCCGCCACCTGATCCCGATGGCTAACCCGCACCACATCTTGTTCAATAATAGGTCCTTCGTCCAAATCTTGCGTAACGTAGTGGGCTGTGGCTCCGATGATTTTGACCCCACGATCGTATGCCCGCTCATAAGGATTTGCACCGGGAAATGCGGGCAAAAAGGAATGGTGAATGTTAATCACCTGAGAAAACTCAGCCATGAATTCAGGACTAAGAATTTGCATATATTTCGCCAACACCACCAGATCAATCTTGTATTCGCGCAAGAGTTCTAGCTGTTTCGCTTCCTGTTCTCGCTTAGTGGCGGCAGTGAGAGGAATGTGGTGATAGTCGATGCCAAATTGCTCTGCGATCGGCTTTAGGTAAGGGTGATTGCTGAGAATCAGAGGAATATCAGCCACAAATTCGGTTGCCCGTTGTCGCCAAATCAGGTCAAACAGGCAATGATCTTGGCGGCTCACCCAAATCGCAATTCGGGGAATATCATCCGAGAAATGCAATTCCCATTTGGCTTGCAGAGGTTGGGCGATCGCATTAAACGCTGCCCCAATAATCTCACGCGGCAAATTAAATCCTTCCAGTTGCCACTCAATTCGGGTTAAGAACAAACCTGCTGAAAAGTCGGTATGCTGATCGGCATGAATGATGTTGCCGCCATTGGCGTAGATAAAATTGGCAAACTTCGCCACTAAGCCTTTTTGGTCGGGACACGAAATCAGAAGTGTGGCCGTAGAATTATTCATAATAGGAAAACATGATGGTGCAAACACTGAAAGCAAGTAAGGTTAATCTGGGCGACCTGCGAGAACAATTTGGACTTACGCTCTCAAACGATCCCCTATTCTTTCCAGAATGGCAATCAGCATTAGGGTCAAAAGATGTTATCACAGCAGCAGAACATGAAGCATTGAAGCGAGTCAAATCAAACTTTCAAAATTTGGTAGAAGCCCCTCCCTTATTGGAGGGAGCCGTAAAAATGGTTGTTCTATCCCCTTTGTTAGATTTAGCTGGATTCTATCAGCCTCCCTTTCGCATCAAAACAGAAGCGACTATCAGTATCAGCAGCCCTGATGAAGAAGAGGGAGTTTTGATTAAAGGCGAAATTGATGTGCTTGTCATCATGGAAGCCTTATGGATGTTAGTAATTGAATCCAAAATGAGTGATTTTTCGCTACTCAAAGCATTTCCCCAAGCCTTGAGTTATATGATGGCAAGTTCTAAAGCCATAACGTTTGGTCTGATTACGAACGGCAACGACTTCATTTTCCTCAAACTCGATCGCGAAAGAACGCCCCAATACGCCACATCCAGAGTCTTTTCGCTACTTACTCCAGGTCATGAGTTAATAGAAGTTTTGCAAATCCTCAAGCATCTAGGACATAGGATTGCGAATTAAAGATAGCGACAGCCACTTGGGTTAGGACGGGGTGCAGGGGTGGAATCCTGGCTGGGGGCGAAGCCCCCACACCCCCTTTAATCCCGATGTCCTCACCTTGATAGCAACAGCTATATCTTCGTGGCTTTGTGGTTAAGACAAAAGTGATCTGATTCTCGCTCCTCAAGGCTGTGGTTCAACCGAATCTTCAAGACTGGGCGACTCTGTTTCTGGAGAGGAGCTATCTTGAGCTTCAGGACTGACTTGAGCCTCCGGCAGTTCAGTTGGCGATTCTAATGGAGATGCTTCTGGAGAAGGACTTGCCGATGGATCAGGACTTGCAGACGGTTCAGAAGGTGGCTCTGGAGGTTGTTTCCATTCCTCTAATGGACGAGTGACCGCATTCTCAAAATTGGGAGAAACCAGAAGAACCGTTACATCAGAGGGAGAATCGCTAGGGGGATCAGTCTGGGCGTAAATATAGCTGCGATTGAAGTCATAGCCCCCTAGAATTAGTCGATGAGTTTCCTGGTTGTCTAGCGTGGCTTCAACCGTCGCCAACGGTTGCTCAAAGCCGAACTCTGGTAAATCTGCCATTGGAACTGTGACCGAACGATCGCTGCTTCCGGTTGCCATCAAATCGAGCAGGAAGGCGATCGATGCACCACTGGCAGGCGTGTTCTCTGGCTCTAGCATCTGCCATTTGCCCTCACCATCCCGCTCAAACTTGAGCATTTCCGTTGGCGTTTGCACCGTCAAAGATTTAACCTGCTCCTCCTCAAACGTAAACAAATCCTGCTGTCCGCTCTCTTCCGCCTGCTGCGAAACAGGTTCCTGCGTCTGCACCGCCACCAAAACCACACCGCTCAGCAACAGCGCCGACAACACCAGAAAAAACGTCGATGGTTTAATCTTCATCCTTCATCCTTCATCCTTCATCCTTCATCCTTCATCCTTCATTCTTCATTCTTCATTCTTCATTCTTCATTCTTCATCCTTCATCCTTCATTCTTCATTCTTCATTCTTCGCATCACCGTTTTCTCCACCAAACAAACCCTGCCGTGACAAAGCCTAACAGTGGGAGAAACACCAAAGACAGACCCACTACAAAGCGTTGCTGACCTGGAGATATGAGAATGCGGCGGTTGGTCATTTCTCTTGGACGAATGGAAAGAACTAGATCGTCTTGCTGACTGAGCCAACTAATGGAATTGAGCAGCACATCTCCGTTTAATTGCTGTCCAAATAGACCATCAGCCGCAAAGCTAGAGTTACCAATTACAACCAGTCGTGCCTGCGAGTTGGCTTCAGCCGGATCGGGGGATTCTGCATCGGGACTAGGGCTAACGTCTGGACTGGCTTCTGGCGTTTGAAGCTCTTCTGATTCGTCGATCGTCTTGCTGAGAGCCATTCCCAGGTTAAAGGGACCTCTCGGATCGCGGTTAGGATCAAATTCGAGTTCGCCTGATTCAGCGAGACGATGGGCTTCAGTCCGATCGCTCGTAATCAACAAGGGCACGGCTTCTACATCCGTTACTACAGTGGTTTCGAGAGGACGCGCTAAAGGATAAATCGAATAGCCATTGTTGAATCCTTGAGTAATCGGGTGATTACCGTATTGGTCAACGATCGTGACCCCTGCCCCTAAACCGGATGCCTGCCCTGCCGGATCGACAATGATCCGATCGCTGAGTTTCACGCCCCAATCCGATAGCAGGCTATTTAATCCAGGATCAGTCTGGGGATTATTGGGGTCAGTTTGAGGGTCAATCAGCATCAACAAGCCGCTCTTGCGCGCTTGAAACGACCTCAGCGCATCCACTTCTGTTTGTAAGAGCGATCGCTGTGGACCCGCAATTACCAGAATACCTGCATCTTCTGGCACTTGCGGATCTGCGGCTAAATTCAATGGCTCTGCGGTCAATCCTTCTTCCTGTAAACTGGTGAGAACTTGCGAAAAACTGCCTTGTCCAGGAGTGAGGGGGCGCTCTCCATGTCCTTGCAACAAATACACCTTATGTTGGCGAGTGGTAGTGAGTTGGACGAGAGCGTTCGTGAGTTGGCGCTCTGATAAACGCTCTTGAGGCGCTAATGGATCATTGCCTTCAGCAAGACTAACTGTTTGAATATACCGACGAGTCTCGCCTGATTGCACATAGACCTCGCCAGGTGACTGTACCCCAAAGTCACTCGCAATTCCTGGTTTAGCTTGAGGATCAATATACTCATAGCTAAATTGGCTATTCAGACGTTGGTAGTTGTCTAGCAGGGCTTTGTCTTGGGGAACAGGCGTCGGTGCAAAGATCAAGATTTTAATAGGCTGCTTTAACTCTTGCACCACGAGTTGCGATTGAGGCGCAAGCGTAAAGACTTGGTTTTCTGTTAAATCAAACCGTCCCGCGTAGCGTACCGCCAGGAAATTAATCATGCCCAGAATCACAAGTACGGCAACGGTGGCGATCAAGGCATTGGTACTGGCTTGAGTCGATCGCCGCCCCCAAAATCCCGGATGAGTGGAGCCTTCCGTGATCAGCCAGAAAACGAGTAGCACGATTCCAGCCAAGATTAAGGCGATCGGCACTCCCTGCCAACCGGCGATCAATCCAGCCGTCAGACCCATAATGATCAATACAGGGCTGAGCCAGAATAGCAGTTTGAGAGAATTCCAGGTGAAGGGGTGGAGTTTCTTCATGGGATGGATGGGGAAGGATTTGAGTTTTGAGCTTTGAGTTTTGAGTTTTGAGTTAAATGATTCACTTAAAACTTAGAACTTAGAACCCAAAACGCTCATGACCGTTGGAATCGGAAGGCTTCGATCGATTGAGCCGTGAGGAAGAGACCGAGGATAACGTAACTGGCGAACAGAACGAGTGTGCTGGTATCCAGGATGCCTTGAGCCAAGAGATTGTAGTTCTTTAGCAAGGAGAGATGCCCGATCGCGCCGCCAATGGTTCCACCAATGCGATCGGCAATGAAGTCGATGACCCACAGCAGTAATGCCAACGCGAACGTGAGAATCGCGGCTAAAACGGTGCTATCCGTTAGCGACGAGATGAACATTCCGAGAGACAAAATGGCGGCGGCGAGTAGAATTAAGCCAACATGACCGATCGCTAACACAGTCGGCTGAATCGGGGGATTGGAGGCGCTAAAGGCGATCACTTCATACAGTAATAATGGCAGCACCATTGTGGCAAAAAATGTAACAACGCCCAATAGTTTCCCCAGTGCCACTGCCCAATTGGTGATTGGCGAGGTCGCTAGCAGTTCCAGGGTTCCTCGCTTTCGTTCCTCCGAGTATAAGCCCATTGATAGCATTGGCATCACAAACAGCACTAAGGAACTGAGGACGCCCAGGAATGCGCCCAGAATTTCGGATGAAACATCAAAGGGCGTCGGGATGCCGTATTGATCCTGGATAATAGACTGTTGTACCAAGGTTCCAAAGATCGCGATGAAGAAAAAGCCACTCAAAAGCCAAAATACGCCAGCCACAATATAGGCAAACGGAGACGCAAAATAGCTTTGTAGCTCTCTGCGGTAGATTGCGATAATGTTCGCGAAGATGATGCCCATTTATGCTGACTCTCCTCCTGTGCGATCGGTGAGTTTGGCTTCAGATGATTCGTCTTCAGTTTCAGGTGGGACAGACTCCGATTCGTCGATCGATTCAGCCATTTCAGCCTCTTCAAGATCAGATGGCTCTGAGTCTTCAACCCGGTCGGAGTCTAGCGCCACACTTTCTGCTATGGCACTTTCTGCTGTAGCACTGTCTATTGTCTTTTCTTCCGTCGTCAATTCTAAGAAGACATCTTCCAGACTGACCCGAATTCGTTTCATTTCGTATAAGCCTAATCCAGATTGGACGATCGCTGCGGCAATCTCTCGTCCTGGATCACAGCCAGACTCCAGGGCAACGCGAATTCTGTGGCGATTTTTAGCCAACCATTCATCAGATGCCACTTCCACCGACTTCACGCCAATCAAGTCCTCAAGTTGCAGATGCACCGATGTCAAATCGCCCTCAACTTCTAGTTCATAGCCCGTTCCACTTGCCAATTGCGCCATCAATTGCTCAGGTGTGTTTATGGCAACAACCTGTCCACGATTGATGATGGCAACACGGCTACAGGTCATGCTGACTTCGGGCAAGATGTGAGTCGAGAGAATAATGGTATGTTCGCCTGCCAAACTTTTGATTAGATTACGGACTTCGATAATTTGACGCGGGTCAAGCCCAACCGTCGGCTCATCTAGAATGATCGCAGGCGGGTCATGCACGATCGCTTGAGCAATCCCTACTCGTTGGCGAAACCCTTTAGATAATTTGCGGATCAAGACATCGTGCTTCTCTTGCAAATTGCAGCGTCGGAGTGCCATCTTGACACGGGCTGAACGATCGCCCGCCGAGACTCCTTTAATCCGCGCGACAAAATGCAGAAACCCTTCCACCGTCATTTCCGGATACAAGGGCGGTGTTTCGGGCAAATAGCCAATTCGCTGCCGGACTGCCATTGAATTTTCATGCACCTCAAATCCTGCAATTCGCGCTGTGCCACTTGTTGCTGGCAAATAGCCCGTAAGAATCCGCATGGTAGTCGTTTTTCCGGCTCCATTCGGTCCCAGAAATCCCAAAATCTCCCCTTTCTCAACTGAAAAGGTGACATCTGTGATGGCAGATGTAGTGCCATAGGTTTTGCTGAGATGTTCGGTTTCAATCATGGTCGAAGAAGTAAGGGATGAGCGAGGAGGGATGAAGGAGCAAGGAGGGAGGAGTGTTAGTGACGAGTGAGCATTGAATCATGCATGACGGATATTTGACACCCAACTGCTTTATATTGTTTCCCGATCGCTGTATCTATGTAACTCAATTTGGGTGCAATCGCCTATCGTAGACGATCGCAGTGGATTGTAGCTAAAAGAACAGGGATTAGGATGAAATTGACGGTGATGTTGTCTTGAAAAATGTAGCCTATTGGATTGGATAGCTTCCATACTTCTCAATTACAGAGTCGATCGTCTGCATTAGTTCAATGATGTCTGCAATGGCTGAAACTGTTTGTTGATAGTGAGTTACCTCGTTAAGAGTCAGGTGTCGTCCTTGGCGATCGTTTAACCATTTCCGACAAACTTGATAACCGCCAATCTGAAAATTCCAGACTTTGAATGAGACTCCTAAAAAGTACTGAGTTTTGTTAATCCAAACGCGATCATTTACAAATTGCACTTTCTCTACTGTGTTAGTGCCTGGAATTGGATAATAGATGATTTCCACTCCAGTTTCTTCCATTAGGTGCAACTTCATCAATGCTTTTCCGAATGGACAAAGCGATCGAAAAAGTTGAACATTTGAGATAAGCGGAACACGCGGAAAATCTATTTTCAAACACTCAGCATAGCGGGCACGATAAGTGGGTGAATGAAAGATAGCATAGATATAGTGGAAGATGTCTTCAGGGGTAAAAGTGGTCTGCACATCATTTGTTTGCTTAGAAGTAAACTGAAGTCCTAAGCTTTTTTGCAGGCCGATCGTAAACTCAGGATGCAAGTTAGGAATTCGATCGCCTTTTTCTGGGTGAAGCTCTGAGTCAAGATACAGCGTTCCGATGTAAGACGCGCCAGCGCCCATTGTTTTATTCCCAATCACACATTGATGAGGAATCAACCTACCACAAAAAACTGAAAACTCATAGTTTGGCGAAAGAGGGCGAGTCCAAAATAAACCAATATTTTCTCTCCTTAGCAAATGTCTCATGACTTCATTTCTAGGTAGCTCTACTACATCCTCATGGTGATAATAAGATCTAATATCAAAGGGACGGTAAAGACATTGAGTAAAGTACGCTTGCCAATCAGAATTTTGGGCTAACGATCGCCGCTTCTGCTCTAATTTCCAATCTCGTGTATCTGAAAGGCGATAGATTTCTAAAATCTCTCGATCGGAAAGCGATAGATTTCTAAAATCTTCAATGCGGCGTTGTAGAGTGGAGCGATCGAAAGCGATCACAAAGTGATCGCGATGCGTTTTAATTCCTGTTGAATGGACAGGCATAATGTCTGTAATTTTCCAGCCTCGATCATATTCTGCTTGTAATGCTGAATCTTGAGGAGTAAATAAATAGAACGGAGCTTGAGGAGATAGTTTTTCCCAGATTGTGTTAGCCATATCGTGATTGGATAACCAGGGATATTTATGATTTTCTCGCAGTCCCCATAAGTCAGCATGGTGGACGGTAGCTAAAGTAGATTGAGTAGAACTTTTGATGAAAATGCCGATCGCTACTCCTTGCTGAATATCAAATACATTTTCATCTTTTGACCCATCTGGACAACGCTCCTTTTTATGACTGTTCCCATGTAGATTTAACACATAAATCTCATCAAATGTTTGCATTAAACTTTGACGCATTTTCCGAAAGGTTGGGTTATCTAAATAGCCATGATTTGTGATCAGCGTTACAATACCCCGATCGACTTGCTCAATCTGCCACTGTGCCCAACGGATAAACTTGACATAATCATCTAGCAATAATTTAGGGTTTTGTTCCTTAAGGTGATCATTAGGGTAATAAAAACTGCGAACTAGATTCTCAATCCATACTCCTTTGTTCGGCGAATTCACGGCATAGGGAGGATTGCCTAAAATAACTAGAAGCGGTGTTTGATTTAGAGCTTTAAAGTGATCAAAATACATTTGAAGTGTTGTTTCAGCTTCTTCCAAGGTATTGATTAAATAAATCCCTAATCGATCGTCTTCAGAGCAATCATTGCTCCAGGTTTGCCATTGTGCTTCCGTTAGATTTTGTCCAGTTAATTGCAAACTGAGGGTGAGATGGGCGATCGTATAGGGAGCTAACAAAACTTCAAAACCTAAGAGGTAGGGTAATGCTAGTTTGATATCTCCTTGTTGCATCCAGTAATGTTGAATATGCTCCACAATTGCTCGAAGAAAGATGCCCGTACCACAAGCCGGATCAAGAATCATTATTTTATCTGCTAAACCGTCAGGTAGATTAAATCGAGTTTTCAACAGATAATCGATCGATCGCACCATATACAATACAATAGGTTTTGGCGTATAGTAAACTCCTCTAGATTCTCGCAATTTGGAGTTATATTGGGCTAAAAATAGTTCATAAAAATGAACGATCGGATCGTGATATTGATTGTATTTAGAGTCCAGAATGGCTTTTATATCAATTCGATCGAGTAATTGTATTAAGTGAGTGATCGGTTCGGCACAAAGATCATCATTAAGATCATCATTAAGAGCAGAATGAGCGATCGTCTCAATTAATTGTTGTAGAAATGGCTCATTTTTTGGAGCAAAAATTTTGGCTTGCTGTTGAATAACACCAGATTCAAGATGCAGCATTTTTGCTGCGAATAATCCATACACTAATGTTTGAGCAACTATATCAGCAAACTCGATCGCGATTGCCGTTTGATCTGATTTTGAATTCTGTATGGCTGCAAATAAATTAAGGAGAGTTTGTAGGCGATCGGAGGCTTGATGGTGAGTAAAAGCATCAATGATGTGCGATCGAATTTGATGCGCGACTTGTACCATTTCGTGAGCGAGGGCTTGAATCGGAGCAAAAATCATTGGGTCGTTTAATCGGGGCATTCAAGATAGTTTCTATCAAGCAGATCAACCTAAAACGCGGCACACTTGGCAATCCGGTATGACAACGCGATGACTATGAACACATTATTCGCGACAGTGCATCTTTAGAAAGAATTTGCCAATACATTGCAAATTACTCATCCGTTTGTTACTTATCCCTTGCTACGCAACTTCCGCTACTGTAGAAAAGTTCCCCTCACCCCCCGATCGACCTATGGCTCGCATCCGAGCGCCCGAACTGCCATCCCATTATCCCTGGCTGAACACCGATCGCCCCCTCTCCCTCAAAGATCTCAAAGGGCGAATCGTCCTCCTCGATTTCTGGACATATTGCTGTATCAACTGCCTACACATTCTTCCTGATTTGAAATATCTGGAGCAAAAATACAAAGACTGTTTAACGGTAATCGGGGTTCACTCGGCAAAATTTGACAACGAGCAGGAAACCGAAAACATTCGGCAGGCGATTTTGCGCTACGACATTGAGCATCCCGTACTGGTCGATCGGAGCTTTCGAGTTTGGGAGGAATACACCGTTCGAGCGTGGCCCACGCTAATGGTGATCGATCCAGACGGGTATGTGATTGGTTCAGTTGCTGGGGAAGGCAAGCGGGAGATGTTGGATCAACTCATTGCCAAGATTATTCAGGAACACCGAGAGAAAGGATCGGTAAGTTCCCAGGAACTCAGCATCAGCCTGGAAAAGCAACGGAAGCCGTTAGCATCGCGATTGGCATTTCCGGGAAAGGTGTTCGCTGATGAAGCAAGTCATCAACTCTTTATTGCCGATTCCGGATATCACCGGATTGTTGTCTCAACGTTGAGTGGTGAAATCAGACATATCATCGGCACGGGAACCGCCGGATTGAAAGACGGCTGTTTCGCTGAGGCTCAGTTCTTTGCACCGCAAGGGATGGCGTTCGATCGCCCCAACCATACACTCTATGTTGCCGACACCGAAAACCACACGATCCGACGAGTCAATTTGGAACGGCAAACGGTAGAGACGATCGCAGGTACCGGAACGCAAAGTCACCAGATCCGCCCTCATTGTGGCAATGCTCTAGAAACAGCACTCAACTCGCCGTGGGATTTAGTAAAGATCGGGGAAAGCCTCTTCATTGCAATGGCAGGATCTCACCAGATTTGGACAATGAGTTTGCAGGATAACACGATCGGCACCTATGCCGGAACGGGAGCCGAAGCGTGTGTGGATGGTCATAAGGACGAAGCCACGTTCGCTCAGCCGAGCGGCATCACCACCAATGGCAAAGAGCTTTTCATTGCAGACAGCGAGGGAAGTACGATTCGGGCGATCGACCTGAAGACATCTCAGGTTCGTACAGTCTGTGGCAGTGGTGATCTGTTTGGCTTCGGAGATGTAGACGGACAAGGGGAACAGGTTCTCCTTCAGCATTGCCTCGGCGTAGAATTCGCCAACACCACACTCTGGATTGCTGATACCTACAATCACAAGATCAAACTCGTTGATCCACAAACCAGGGATTGTCAATCCATTTTGGGCGATGGTCGAGCAGGGTTAATCGATGATCGAGGCATGAATACTCGATTCTATGAGCCATCCGGATTGAGTATTGCAGGCAACTTCCTTTACATTGCTGACACCAACAATCATGTCATCCGTCGAGCCAACCTGGAGACGCTGACAATCACTACCCTCTCATTTCCAGAATTATGTGCCCCAGATGTCTGCGTTCCAAGCCAAATCACCAATAGTTAGAAAGGATCACTGTTCTTGTGTCGTCGGGTTGAAGTCGATCGCGATGAGGTTTTCGCTTGATAGCTAAGTGCTGAGTTCTGAGGACTGAGTGCTGAGTCAGGATTGATTGACCGTTTAACTATGAACTTCACTGAGAGAAACAAGAGGAGAGGTTATCGAAAGTATCGGTTGTTGGGAGACGCCGGATTGGAAAATAAGCCGAACAGAGGACCCAAGATCGCTCCAAATACAAATCCGCCTGCATGTGCCCAATACGCAATTCCGCCGCCTTGCATCCCGATATTGGTTGGTGCGTTGAGGCTGGCTACTCCATAGAACGCTTGTTGAACAAACCAGATTCCTAGAAACAAAAACGCCGGAACTCGAATCGGGAAAATGGAGATGAGCGTAAGGATTCGGCTGAAGGGAAACCGGATAATGTAAGCGCCCATCACACCAGCGATCGCTCCACTTGCCCCCAATGAAGGGATCTGAGAAGTTGGATCAAAATACCACTGCGTCAGCCCTGCCAACGCTCCGCACAGCAAATAGAAAATTAAATACTTAATGTGCCCCATCTGATCCTCAACGTTGTTGCCGAAGATCCAGAGATAGAGCATATTACCAAACAAATGTAGCCATCCCCCATGTAGAAATTGGGAGGTAATTAGCGTTGCCCATTCGGGGATACCGTATGATGGAGGTTGTCCTTGCAAGCTAACGGTCAATTCTTCTGGCACAACGGCTGCCATCCGAAAAAACTGCTCCAGTTGCTCTGGAGGCAAGCTGAGTTCATACAGAAAGCAGAGGATGTTAACAATAATTAGCCCATAAGTCACATATGGCGTTAGCCGTGTCGGGTTTTCGTCAGAGATGGGAAACACTGGCGTTTTTCCTGATGAGTAGCACTGACATCATAGTAAGGGAAACTTCAGCCATCTTCGACAACACGTTGAAAAAAATCAGTCTTCAGTAAGAGATGCCTTGAACTGCGGCATGAGACCGTTTGAACATTTATTCTAGTGAAATTTGTGTCCCCCATCGATCTTGTGCCAGGAACGATCGATCCATTGGGATTTGGGCAACGGGTTCTGTGAGGGTAAAGCGGCCTGTTTCGATCCAGTCTTTCAATTCTGCGGCAATTTGGCGTGATAGATAGATGCTGGCGAGCGGAGCAACACGGACAATTTTGCCGTCGATCGTGATTCGTCCTGATTTGAGTTGGGCATAGCTGACTAAGCCGAAGGTGGGACGAACGCGCCGAGGAATTGAGAAATCCACGATCGGGGCTACAAGATCTTGATCGCGCACCGCACAGTGAACAACCACTTCTTCACTCAAGACGGGCAACGGAACACCGACCCCCAACATCAGCGAGGAACCATAGCTTCTAAAGTAGCAGCCTCGCACCCAACGAGAATTCATTTGTTTAGCATCTCCAATTAGGGCTAGCGTTGCCGCAGGTCCGATCGGTGTTCGATTCGGCAGTCGCTTCTGCAACGGGAAATGCTGTGTTCCTTCCCATGCCACATAACCGATTCCACCTCCCAAAAAAATTCGAGTGCCAATGCCGATCAGTTGCAGGTCAGGGTCATTGAGCAAGGGAGAAATTGCCCCTGGATTTGAGTAGACGGCGTTACCGAGGTGAGGTTGGAGGGGACCTAAATAGGTGTAGAGCGATCGATCGCCGCCATTCACACCCACAATAAAGTTTTGGTACAAATTGCGCGGATTAAACAGATAGAACTGGTTGATCGTGTCGCGGGTAATGGTCGTTTCAAAAGACGCCCGCGAATAACAGTCTGTCACCTGCCCGATCGCTCGCAACTGCACCGGTTTTCCGGCAATCAAATCTGCAATGACGTGCCCGCCGCCTCGCTCCCGTGATCCTTCGCCATCCGTACCATCTGCGATCGGATAGTCTGCCATCTGGGTCGCGCCCAAATACAGATCAACGGCTCCAAATCCAGAGTAGGCTGGCACTCCATCTAGCCAACACTGACGGATTTTAATCGGTGGATCAGTATGTCCGATATTCAGGATTGCCCCAGACGACTCCATTGGCTCAAATGTGCCTGTGGTAATCACATCCACCTGTTTTGCGACCTGAGTGACTCCCATCTCCTGGACTCGCGCCTTCACCTCCTCCACCGTCCACACGATAGCCTGCTGACGTTGAATTTTATCGTTGATTTCAGCAATCGATCGCATCGTTAATCCTCTGCTTTCATCCACCGCCATCCTAATGCGATCGCCATGATTACAGTTGGTAGAAATACAGCAATTAACGTATTGGTCAGGGTAGCCGGAATTGCCAAGCTAGGAGCAACATACCTGATCACAACGGCGATCGCGGCTGAAAGCAGTAGAACTTTTAAGATGAAATTGAGTTTATCCATTCGGTATGTATTCTTTTGTTTAAGTGTTAATGGTGTTTAAGTGTTAATGAACGATCGCCCCATTCATATCCAGTTGCAATTGATGCACTTGTACAATCACACCTTCATGTGCCCACGCGATCGTCATTGCAGATTCTACGGCGGCAGCCTGACTGGGATGTGCTAATGCTAGCAGTGTCGGTCCGGCACCGCTAATCACCAGTCCATACGCTCCAGCTTCCAGAGCCGCATTCTCAACCGCATTGAAGCCTCGAATCAACGGTTGCCGATAGGGTTGATGAATTCGGTCTTGGAGTGCCGTTCGTAACCAGTCTGCCCGTCCTGTTGCCAATCCTCGCAGCAACGCTCCTAAATGCGCCATGTTAAAAATGGCATCGGCTCGGCTGTAATCCGGGGGCAAGACTCGACGGGCTTCAGCCGTGGATAATTCAAAATCAGGGATGGCAACGATCGGCACTACCCCTTCATGCCAGGGAACATCGCAGATTGTCCAGGTACCATTGGGATGAGTGGCAACTAATCGACAGCCACCCATCAACGCTGGAACCACATTATCGGGATGTCCTTCCAGTGCGATCGCCATAGCCATCACGGCATCTTGAGAGACTGGCGATCCGGCTAACTGATTTGCCCCGATCAAACCACCCAAAATTGCCGTTGCCGAACTGCCTAACCCTCGCGCTAAAGGAACGCTGAGCGCGATCGACAGCCGTATTGCTGGAGGAATCTGTCCGATTTGCTGATAAAAATGCACGAACGCCCGATACGCCAGATTATGCTCATCCAGTGATACTCGTTCTGCTTCTATCCCCGTTACTTCGATCGTCAGCGACTTCTCTGCTTCTGACGGCAGCAACGAAAACTCAAATTGATTGTGTAGCGTTAACGCTGCACCAATGCAATCAAAACCAGGACCCAAATTTGCTGTGGTCGCCGGAATAGTCACGGTAACGATAGAGAGAACAGACATGAGAAAAAAATCGATCTGCCAGATCTGAGTTTACTAGACCTTGCACCCTCGTTAATATAGCCTGCATTTAGTCTGCTTAAATGGACGGACAAGATGCCCATCCCACAAGAGGTGTAATTAACTCTGTCTGACTACTTATGACTTCTCAGCCCTATCACTTGATTCCACTCGGATGGATCTTCAGCACTCATCAATTGCGCTATCATTTCGGCATCTACAGGTTTACAGAAGAAATACCCTTGGGCATATTCGCATCGCAACGATCGCAGTTGAACGAGTTGTTTTTGCGTTTCTACGCCTTCTGCGATAACTTCCACCCCTAGATTCCAGGCAAGGGTCATAATTGTGCGAACGATCGCTAACTGTTCGCCATCTACATCAATTTTGCTGATGAAGGAGCGATCGATTTTCAATGTGTCGATGGGGAATCGGTGTAGATAGCTGAGAGAAGAGTAGCCTGTCCCAAAATCATCAATGGCTAACTGAATTCCCAAATCGCGCAGTTGGGTCAAGGTCATGATGGCGGATTCGGCATTTTCCATGAGAGTGCTTTCGGTGATTTCGAGTCTAAGATACCGAGCATTTAGTCCTGTGTCTTCCAGGATTTGACTGATTTGCTCGATTAAGTAGGGAGTGAACTGTTTGCTGGACAGATTAACGCTGATGATTGGTTCGCGATCGGAGAATTGCTGTTGCCAGTGCCGCATTTGCTGACAGGCTTGTCGTAAAACCCATTGACCGATCGGGATAATTAGCCCTGTTTCTTCTGCGATCGGCACAAATTCCGTTGGACAGATGTAGCCTCGTCTAGGATGATACCAACGCAGCAATGCCTCAAAGCCAATGATGCGTTGAAACCTTAAAGAAACGATCGGTTGATAGTGAAGCAAGAGTTCTTGGCGCTCGATTGCCCGACGCAAATCTGTTTCCAGTTGCAGCAATTCTACGGCGTGAGTGTGCATTCCCAGATGGAAAATTTCGTAACGCCCTCGACCAGCTGCTTTGGCGTGATACATAGCCGTATCAGCATCCCGGATTAAGTCATCAGGGCGAGTATAGCCCGTCATACTGAAGGCAATTCCGATGCTGGCAGCCGTGAACACTTCGTGTCCTTCCAGATTGAACGGCAGGGATAGTTCGCGTTGAATTCGATCGGCAACTTGAGTAGCATCCGCATTGTCTTTGATATCTTCTAGAAGGATGATAAATTCATCGCCTCCTAATCGTGCAATCGTATCACTCGGACGCAAACAACCAGAGAGGCGGTAAGCAATTGAGATCAATAACTGATCGCCTATCATATGACCTAGACTATCATTGATGACTTTGAAGCGATCGAGATCAATGAACAGAACTGCGAATAGGGTGTTACTGCGCTGGGACAGTTGAATGACATGGTGCAAGCGTTCCATGAGCAGAATTCGATTGGGTAAGCCAGTCAACGTGTCGTGTAGAGCATCATGGACTAGCTTCTCTTCTGCTTGTTTCCAGCCTGTGACATCGGTTTGTGATCCTGCCATGCGGGTGATATGACCGTCGGCATCTTGGACGGCTAAGCCACGACTCAGTATCCAACGATAGTTGCCATCTCGATGCAACATGCGATGTTCGCTTTCAAAGTGAGGAGTTAAGCCATCTAAATGTGCCCATACGCCTCGCTTCACCCAGTACAGATCTTCTGGATGGACGCGATCGAACCATTCCTCCAGCGTGTTGCTAATTTCATGTTCTTTATAGCCCAACATGGTTTTCCAACGAGGCGAAAAGTAAACTTCACCCGTTTTAAGATTCCAGTCCCAGATCCCGTCATTGGCTCCCTGGACGGCTAGAGCATAGCGTTCTTCACTTTCGCGCAGGGCGGCTTCTGCTTGTTTGCGTTGCGTGACATCTGTTTGCAGCCCAATGAAGTGAGTGAGGGTGCCTTGCTCATCAAAAACCGGATTAATTGTGAGTTCGTTCCAGAAGGATATGCCGTCTTTGCGGTAATTGAGCAGAGTACAAGTAATGGGTTGGGTATTCGCGATCGCCTCTCGAATTTGCCGAACTACTGAAGGATCAGACTCGGCACCTTGAAAGATACGGCAGTTTTTCCCTAGTACTTCCTCGGCGCTATAGCCTGTTAGTGTTGTGAGGGCTTGATTGACGAAAATGGCAGGATTGTCGGGTTGATTTGGATCAGTAATGACAACACCCGTGCTAATGCTACCGATCGCCAACGCCAACTGGCTATTTTCTCGTAATGTACGCCGGAGCTTTTCCAGAGTGTGAGCATGTTCCATTGCAAAGAGGATCGATCGATCTAACACCGCAGCCGTTATCTCCCCTTTGACCAAATAATCGGCGGCTCCTGCTATCATTGCGGCAACATCCACTTCGCGATCGTCTTGCCCGGTCAATACAATCACGGGTGCCTCACAACCGTTGGCAATGGCATCTCGCAGCAAATCTAATCCATTAAATTCCCCTAATTGGTAATCAAGCAAATAGACATCATGCTGCTTTTGCACAATTTCCGCTAAGGCAACCTCATAGGACGTGACCCAATCCAGGTGAAACTTACGCCCCTCAATTTCAGAAAACAAGCTTTGGGTTAGGATGTAATCATCCTCATCATCTTCAACCAGAAGCACTCTGACTAAGGGGTATTGCATACGAACTAACAGTTTTTTGAATAAGCGAGTCAACCGTTTGAATAGGTCACTGAATTTTACGGAAGCTCTCTAGCTTATAGTTCCCTGAAAGCCGTTGAGTTGCTAAATTCGAGGAAATTCTGCAAGATTAAGAATTTTTAAATGTATAGCTGTATTTCTACGGCTGCTCTTCGAGACTCGTTCCAAGTTTCCAGCTTAGAATGCCTCCGATTGCGGCTCTGCCGCTCATGCCAGCCGAAGGCAAAGCCTCCTAACCCGTGTTTCTGGGCAAAATTCTCAAATTGTCTCCTCGACCCATGCCCGTAACACTCGTAGAGCGGTGGCAAGACTGATAGAATCACTCTGCTCCAGAAATTGCAAAATTCGATCGCCCTCCAGAAAAGGGAACTGCAAACTGTTACGAGACTCAATGTAGCGATCGCCTTGCAGGTGATAAATCTGGAGGTTCCCTTGCAAAACATCTTTGCTGGCGATCGCGTTACAACGCCACACCTCTGAAATTCCTAGCGTCGCATAGATCGGTAGTTTATCTAGACTGCTTTTGGTGAACGCGATTTCGACTGCCAAATCGGGCGGATTATGTTGAGGAAGGTGAATTTCAGACGCGGTTTTGAGGGCAGGATCGCTGCGGAAGTAATAGCAGGCATCGGGTTCAATCGCACAGCCTAAATCAGGCGCTTTCAGAAGGACAGACGCGATCGGCGTTACCTCCAACGCCAATTCATCCACCAACACTAGAATGAAAGACTCGATCAACTTGTGGCAGCGTTCGTGATCAGCGATCGGCGTCATTAGCTCCAGCGTTTTGCGAAAGTAAGTTAAGCGCGTCTGTCGTTCTACACCGAGTTCCGCTACTAATGTTTCAAACTTTTGCCAGTCAATATTCTGAAGAATGATTCGCTGTTCAGTGACGATCGGTTTTTTAGCCATGCTTGGAAAGAACGAAGGATGAGAAGTGAGGAATAAGGGATGAGGTTAAGTTTCGCTCCTCCTTCATCCTTCATCGGCCGACTCTGCCATTGCTGCCGGAATCGCCTGTTCACCACGTTCGCGCCATAGGGCTAATAGAGTGCTGGCAATGAAAATACTGGAGTATGCGCCTGCAACGAAACCAATGATGAGAGCAAGGGCAAAATATTTGAGGGTTTCACCGCCTAACAAGAAAATGGCGATCAGGGGAAGCAGGGTGGTAAGCGTGGTGTTGATCGATCGCGCTAAAGTTTGGTTCACGGCATCATCAACGATGTCGTTAATAGGGCGATCGGAATTAATCTGAATTGTTTCGCGAATTCGATCGTAGATGACGACGGTGTCGTTCACAGAGAAACCCACGATCGTCAACAGTGCCACGATGAACAGGCTATCTACTTCTACCTTTAGGACTAGCCCTAAAATCGCGAAGATACCAACTGTCACCAATACATCATGAAATAGAGCGATGATCGCGAAGACGGCATAATCCAACTGGAAGCGGAAACTGAGGTAAACCATGATGCCCACGAAGGAGACGATCAGCGCGATCACCCCAGCGGAAAAGATTTGCCCTCCGATCGTGGGACCTACCGTATCAATCTGCGTTTTTTTGGGATCGAAGGCACCAATCTCCTGATTGAGGTCGGCTTGTAACTGCGTCCGTTGTTCTGGTGTCAAGCTAGACGTGCGAATCGAGAGCGCGTGTTGGTCTAAGACTTGAATACTACTATTCTCTAAGCCTTGCTTAGCTAACACTGAGCGAACGGCGGCAAGATCGATCGGTTCGTCACACGTATTGGGCTGAGTGCAGTCTAGCTCCAGTTGCAATCGTGTCCCTCCTACGAAATCGAGGCTAGGACGCAAGGGTACACCAATCTGCTGCCAGGAGATAATCATGGCAACAATCCCACTGAGGATGATGGCGGCGGAAATTGCCCACCAGAGCGATCGCTGGCGAATGACTTGCAGTTTCATGGTGTCTTCTCTGCCTGAGATGAAGTGGAGGAGGAAAGATTGGGGCAGAACAGATGAGGCTTGCGGAGACTGGGAACGCTAATCACTGTCAGGAGGAGGGTGCGGCTACAGGTGAGAGCCGTGAACATACTCACAACCACACCTACAGCTAACGTCACCGCAAATCCTTTCACCAAACCGACACCGAGCCAGATCAGCGCCAGACAGGCGATCAGTGTGGTGACATTGCCGTCAAGAATACTAGAGAAAGCGCGATAAAAGCCTGCCTCCACGGAGCGATAGAGAGTTTTGCCTGCTTGGAGTTCTTCACGGGTGCGCTCGAAAATCAGCACGTTTGCATCGACCGCCATCCCGATGCTGAGAATAAATCCAGCGATGCCCGGTAGAGTCAGTGTGACGCCCAACACGTTGAAGATGGCGAACGTAAACAGCGCGTAGAGCATAAGGGCGATATCCGCAATCAGTCCGGGTAGACGATAGTACACCACCATGAAGATCAGCACCAGGATTAACCCCAGAATGGCGGCGTAAATACTGCTGCGAATGCTGTCCTGTCCTAGAGTGGCACCGACTACGCGAGTTTCAACGATTTCTACCGGAACGGGTAACGCCCCACCGCGCAGTTGAATCGCCAGCTCGGCGGCTCCCTGAGCATCAAAGTTTCCGGATATGCTGGCTTGTCCGCCACTGATGCCGGTTTCTGCATAGCGAACATCGACGATCGGGGCACTAATCAGGCGATCGTCTAAGAAAATTCCCAATCGGCGTCCGGTTCCAGCGACGTTCTTCGTTAAGTCTGCGAACTTGTTGCCGCCTTCCGTGTTGAAAGCCAGTGCCACTTCCCAGGTGCCATTGGATGACAAATATTGCTCTCTGGCATCCCTCAGCATATCTCCGGTTAAGCCAGTTTTATCAAACAGAGCCGCGATCGCCTGATCACTCCGCTTCAATGCTGCCTGGTTCTCGTCGATCGCCGCTTGATCCTCGCTAGTCTTCAACAGTTCTTGTTTGATCAAATATTCCTGGCGCGTTTGCAGTTCAACATCCAGTTGTGCTTCCGTTCCCTGGCGTTGTTCTCGGAAATCGAGTTGAGCCGTCACCCCTAAAATTCGCTCAGCTTCTTCGGCTTTATCGACTCCGGGTAGCTGCACGACCAGTTGATCCTGTCCGATCGTTTGCACCACTGCTTCAGAAACGCCCAACCCATTGACCCGATTTTCGATCACTCCTTGGACAGCTTCCAATTTATCCGGAGTGATTTCTCGAACGGTGTCCGTTGTTTTAACCTGGAGCGTTAGTTGAGTGCCGCCCCGCAAATCTAACCCTAATTTGGCTGGAATCTCCACCAATACAACAATGGAGACGATCGCCAGTACTAGAATTAGCGCCAAAAGTGACCGTTGTCTGCCCATATCTGTAGCTGCCACAACATCCGCTATGATAGCTGGATTTGGGGAGTGTATGTGGAGTTAATCACTCTGACTGCTGATTTGACCATTGATTAATTCCTCGCCAGATCACGCCAATCACGACTAATCCTGACCAGACCAGCCAAAGCTTCCAGTCAAAGCAGAATGCTAAACTGATACAGACAACGAGGCTGATTCCAGTTAGCCAACGAGGACAAAGTCGCTCTGGAGCCGTTAGGTGGAAGGCGGCGAGGTGAGTCACCGCAGAGTAGAGCAAGAAATTGAAGGCGCTAAATGACCAGATCGTTGCTATGCTGCCATTTAGAATTACACAGGCAATTGCGCCGCCTACTACTAAAACACCTAGCGCCGGAACTCCAGCTGCATTAATCCGTGCAAAGCGGCTAGACAAGTCCCGTTGTTGTCCCATTGTCCACATGACCCACGCCAGATCGGTGATCAGATGCAGCAAGATTCCGCTCATTGCCACGATCGCCCCTACAGCCAGGATCATTGAACTGCCTGGAACATTGAAATTTTGGGCAATTCGTTCTAGCGGTGCAACAAATCCTTCAACCGTTTCTCCCCAAACGATCGCCTCAACTGTACTGAGGGCAGCGATCGTGACGCCTTCGTAGAGCAAACAAGCGGTAATAATTGCCGTAATTAGAGCCGTGATCAGGCTGGCGATTGAGTGGGGTTGCCTTTCTTGACTCAACCCAGCAATTTGCCCGTAGCCTGCGTAAGCCACGATCATTAAGCTGCTGGCTTGTAGCAATGCCACCCGATCGATCGGCTGTGTGGTAGCTGAGTGGAATAGGACAGTTAGCTTGTCAGCGTTAGAGACAATGGCAGATGCAATGCCCGCTCCAATGAAAAACAGAAGCGACGATAACGCTATCAAAAGAATCAGTCTATGGGTGCTTCTGGAAAGACGGACTCCCTTTAGCGTCATGCCTACCGCCATCGCGACGATCGCCAAAGCAGTCGAAATGACGGCGATCGGTTCGCTTAGCCCAACCGCATTTAGCAAATAATTCGCGATCCCAAGAGCGGCTGTTGCGGCGGCGGCTGACTGTGCTAACAAAAGCGTCCATCCGGCTGCAAACCCCCACCAGGGACTCAATCGCCCTTCACTGTAACCGTAAGTGTCACTGCCATAGGCAGAATGGGCTGCAAGCTGGATCAGGTTAAGCCCATTACAGAGCGAAACAATGGCTCCGATTCCAATCGCTAGCCCGATCGCTGTTCCCGCTCGATCCGCTGCCGTTCCTAAACTGACAAACACTCCCGCCCCCACCATTGACCTTAATCCCGTGAGGGCTGCACCACAAAATCCCATTTCCCGTCCAAGCACAGAGGTGGACGGCTCATCAGTCACTAGTTTTTCTGACATCGGCTGCTCTCAGGTCGCGAATCACCATCAGCATTCAGCTTTCAGGTAAATTGGGAGGGAATCCGGAAAAAATTTTAAAAATTAAAATATTGAACCAATGGCTAGCAGCTAATGGTTGCTTGCTAACAATCGATCGCTATTCATTCATATTCTTATAGGTTGCCACAGCCGAGGGTGATACTCGATTGAGATATCGAAAAATCCAGTATTTAAAAATGGTGTCTAAAATCACTGGAAAGGTTGCAATAAATAGAAAGACAAAATCTCGGCTAGCGGGTAGTCCAAAGTGCTTGGAGACTCCTTCTAGCAATACTTCCCATCCGTGAGGAGAGTGAAATCCGACGAAAATATCAGTGAATAAGATAATGATAAATGCCTTAGCACTGTCACTAAGTCCATAGATCAATTGATCCATAAAGGATTTTAATACTTCAATTTCTCTACGACTCGTCACTAGCACTAAAACAAACGCCGCCAGCGCAAAAATGTCAGAGAAGACGTTTTTAATTGCATCTGATCCTTCACCAATGAATTCTTCCTGCAATTCCAAGGCTTTTTCTCGCACTCGCTCAGCAATTTCTTCTTCCGATTTTGGCTCAGTTTTACCAATCAAAATTTCAAACTGCAATCGCTGTTGAAATCGCTCTAGCTCAACGAGTGCTTCTTCTTCCATTTCTTCGTTTAAAAACACTCTGACTTGCTCGTTTTCACCTCTAAAGTGATCAACAATTGGTCCAACGATAAAATTTTTGGCGACTTGTTGAGTCAAAAGTGGAATGATGATGAGTAATAGAACCAGTCTAAGAGCGATGATAGTTCTGGCTTTAGATTTACGAAAATCTTTGACGACTTCTTGCTCGGCTTCTGGGTCTAATTCTCGTTTGATCCGATCGACCGTCTCCAGGATCGATCGCGGCAATACGCCGGTTTTATCAGTAATGGATTTAACATCTCTCACTTCCCGATCAGAAGCATCAGCTATCAATATTTCATCGATACTGGTTGAACGCTTGTTCGCTCTCGAATGAGTATTATTAGTGGGATCACTCCCATTAATTGAGCTTGGCTTAGCCAGTTCTGATACAATAACGAGTGAAGCGGGGTTTGGTTCTCTGGCTTCATATCGACTAACAACTTCATCAATCAACCGCAATTTTTTTAGAATTACAGCAGGCTGATCAATGACACTAATTTGCCGTGGCTCAGGAGAGTTTTCTTCGAGTTGAATCTCAGTAATCGATCGATTTGAAAGCCTGACGATAAAGCTGCTCGCTTTGAACTCAGTTAACCGGATCTTGATCACATCCAGATTTCGCTTTAGTTCCGATCGAAAGTAAGTTTGAGTACTTTTGCCGTAATTGCTAGAATCAACCGAAATTCTATTCCCACCAAAGTGAGTATCTTCCAGTCCTCTAATCGTTAGAGCCGCTTCATAGGCTTCATCTAATGCTCGTTCTGGTGTTCTCAGTAGCCATCGGTTTGCCGTGCGGAGGTACCCTCTGACTGAACCTACCAAAGAATTTCTCATTGTCAAGTTAAGAAGTGAGGTGAATCGATCGATTAAGTCATTAGGACACGATCAACGGTTAGCATTCAATCTTTAGCCTCTAAGCATTTACTAACAGTCCATTCTCAATTTAATGAGCAGCGTGCTAGTCAGACAAAAAGGCTGATTGCGAGGGCTAATGCCTCCATTACATAGCTTTCGAATACTACATAATGGTTACTTCGTTGCAGGGCTAATTTGTTATGGTTAGTTTACGTGTATCATATCAAATTCACAAAAAAGTAATTGGTGTCTACTGATTCTATTTGGATAGTCGGAGCAACCCGCACAGGTAAGACCGCTCGCCTGATTCAACAGTTCTGCGCCTGGGCAGAAACCAACCCTGTTCAACGTCAATCTCAGCCATTCTCAACGATTCTTGTGTTTGCTGCAACCGGGGACAACCGACTGGAGCTTGCCGATCGCATTGCAGCCAATACTCAAGGACACTATCGATTTGACTCTGCCACACCTTTAGGATTTTTTCAGAATGAAGTTACGCTATTTCTGCCCCTGCTAGCTCAAAAACTCAACCTCAAGACTCCGTTTCTGTTGCGCCTGCGTCCCGAAACCGAGCAAATTTTGGCGACGCGATTGTGGCGATCGTCTCTTGATAATGGAACCCTGCGTCAAGAAGGCATCCAGGAATACTTTGTGGTACGCCGGACTCTGGACATTCTGCAACTGGCGGCAGTCAACGGCACCCCCCACGAAGACATTGCTTCCATTCTCAAGCAAGGTTTCCTGGATCAGGACAATTCTCCTGATCTTTGGGATAGCTTGGGCGATGTTCTGAAACACTGGCGCAACTGGTGCCTTGAACGCGGTCTTTTAACCTATGGGATTGTTACTGAACTCTACTGGCGCTATCTCCTGCCTGATCCCGCTTATCAAACCCATCTCAAACGCCGTTACTACGCCATTTTAGCCGATGATCTTGATGAGTATCCAGCGATCGCTCGTTCCTTGTTTGAGGTTTTCCTCGATCAAGGCATTCCCGCCGCCTTCACCTACAATCCCAATGGTGGTATTCGCTCAGGACTTGGTGCAGATCCAAACTATCTGGCAGGTTTAGCCGATCGCTGCCAAATCGAAACCCTCCCTCAAAACCCCAATGACAGCATTGGCGCAACGTGGGGATCTGCCTTGATTGAATGGTTACGGGAACCGATGCTGCTGCCCCAACTTCCCGACTCAATTCAGACGATCCAAACTACATCCAGAGCCGATCTACTCCGTCAAACTGCCGAAGCCATTGTCACTGCCATCCACACCGGACAGATTCAACCGCAAGAAATCGCCGTGATTGCTCCCGGTTTAGATGCGATCGCCCGCTACACCCTCCGCGAAATTCTAACGAGCCGAGGCATTCCTGTTCTCTCCCTCAACGATCAACAACCCCTTGCAGGTTCCCCTCTCGTCCGTGCCCTTCTCACTTTGCTGGCATTGGTCTATCCCGGATTAGGACGATTGCTCGATCGCCACGCCATCTCAGAAATGCTCGTCGTACTGAGTCAGGCTCCCCGATTTGGGGATGAGGGGATGGGGAGATGGAGAGAAAGTTCTGAGGTCTCAGGTTTAAGTTCTCAGTTAGAATCTTCAACTCCACACTCCTTACCTCCTCATCCTTTCATCTCCTCATCTCCTCATCCCCTGATCGATCCCGTCCGCGCTGGACTCCTCACCGATCATTGCTTCGTCCCCGACCCCGATCGCCCTCAACTTCTACCAGCAACCACGTTTCCCCGTTGGGATCGATTGGGCTATCAGGCAACTCAGGCATATGAGGAAATCTTGCAATGGTTAGAAACGCAGCAAATTCAGCAACAGCAGCACCTCACTCCAAATCCAGTTGTGTTACTCGATCGTGCCATTCAGCGATTCCTGTATGGCGGCAGTCATCTTCCTTACGATCAACTGGCAATCCTCAGAGAACTGATGGAGACTGCACAACACTTTTGGGAAGTGGATACTCGTCTGCGGCAATATAGTCGATCGGATAGTCCTACCGCGATTTCAGTCGGACAATTCATTCAGCTATTGCGCGACGGCACCATCACGGCTGATCCTTATCCGGTGCGTCCGATCGGTCGAGCGAGTCAAGCGGTGATCCTGGCAACCATCTATCAATATCGCAGCGATCGGCATTCCCATCGTTGGCAATTCTGGCTTGATGCCGGATCTCCCTTTTGGCTCACCGGAGGCAGTGGTTTATTTGGCGCACCGTTATTCCTACACGAGTGGTCAGGTCGTCCGTGGACAGCCACCGATGCGCTAGAGATGGATCAACATCGTCTAGAGCGACAAGTTTTGGATCTGCTTTGTCGCGCAAAAGAGCGAATTTACCTCTGCTACAGCGAACTTGCCACCAACGGACAAGACCAAACCGGATCACTCCTTTCCCTCGTCAATGCTGCACTCCCAATCCCGATCGAACCCGCTCCATCTGAACCTTCAAAACTCTAACGAGTATGTAAATTTTTCAATTTTCTGTTGATGGATGGCGTGGAGTTGGGGCAATCCCGGCGTGGTTGCCCTCAATTTTCTGTTGATGGATGGCGTGGGGTTGGGGC